>JBDUEO010000342.1:0-4154 GCA_040002335.1 Parafilimonas sp.
ACACCCACACCCCATCGCATTATATAATCCAAGCCCTGCATTCAACGCCAATTCCAACACATCTTTCGGCGCTTTTACTTCTAACCTAAAACCTATAAAACCACGTATGCGCGTTTCTTCTGCAGTGCCTGCTTTTATAGTTATTAACCGCGACCTTGCTTTATCAGCATTTATAATTATTACTTCAACCTGTTTAAATATTTCTTCTGCATCATTTTTATAAACCGTTGCATATTTTTCTTTCCAGTTATATAAAAGCCAATATGCGTAATCTGCATCAGTGGGAGACAGGTAATCGTAATTGCCTCTAATATTTTTTCTGCCCACTACAACAGGGCTTAGCGGTTGCAGCATAACCGGTGTATTTATTGTTTCTCCATTCACCGGCAGCATTTCTACCTGTTGCACATTAAACTGCACACGGCTTTTATAATCGGCAATATCCAATTGCTGGTGCATGAATAAACCTTTTACAAAATTCTCCGCTGCATAAGGCACATGGAAACATACGGTAACAGATGCCTTATTATTTTGTAACAGCATCCTGTCGCCACGCATCTGAAAAGCAGTACGCAAATCAGAAAATGTAAAAAGCTTAAATCGTTTGCCTTTCGTAGTGTATCCTGTATCATGCAAAAAAGCTGAATAACTACCATCGGCACACTCTATAATTTTATAAATAGCCGCTGACAGTGGGTACTGATAATTTGCAGGCAGTACTGGGTTGTTTTGATTTGTAAAAAGAGATAATTGTAGTCGCATATAGTTTATGGTTGCAATTAATCAGAATGCTAAGCGAAAGGTAAATGCAATTTTTGGAAAATTGTATTGAAATATTTGCACATTAAATGAACAGGCTAATTCTCGAAAATTTAAAGGTCTGTTCGGTTCGAAAAAGTTCATGATTTCATTTGGAATTATATAATTGTCTTTTAAGACGGTATTGATGCGCCGTAGACCGATAAGGGCTTATACGGCTTACGTTATTCAGAGTTTGTAGTACCCTTGGTCAAAGCGGTTCAGGAATTATCAGTAAAGAATTGGAAAGTTTATTAAACGTTCAATCTTCTTCGTCTACCGAGAATATTTCAACAAAATATATTAGTTTAATTGATGCAGGGTTAAACCAAAATTTACCAGATCCATTCAAGAATACCACTTCTATAAATTACACTTTGCCAGATCAATACACCACAGCAAAAATCTTAGTAACAGATAACAAAATGATATATCAAACTTAACTATCGGTGCTTCTAAATTTCAGATTTTTTGAACACCGTCACCAAAGGATATATTAGCGAGGCTGGCTGAAGTTAAGGAATGGTTGGATTGCGTGACTTTTTGTTTCAGTTCGGCAGGTGGTCATCAATCTTTTGTACCCTTCCATTTAGGATATTAAACAGCAAACCCAAGCATATCATCATAAGTACATATAGATGCCATGAGACGCCCCAAACTGCTTATCCAGTGATCCAGATTGAGCGTTACATACTGATATAAATAACGAACAAACAAAAATTAATAAGCATTTTTTCATATGATTAATTTATTAGTGATTTGATTTTTAAATAATTACTTGTTTCATCAATAACACTTCAATACCACAATTATCCTTTAATAACCTTATAAACCCTTCCGTCAACAAACTTTATAAAGTAGACACCATTTGCAAATGAACTGATATTGATACTGGAATTTGAAGCATTTAATTTTATATTTTGGATTAATCTACCATTTACATCCATTAATAATGCTGTTGTATTAATAAATGATTTATCCACGATAATATTAATGAAATTATTAGCAGGATTAGGTTTTATTGAAACATTCGTTGTTGAATGTGATGCCAAGTTTTGTGTAGCGATATCTGCTGATGTGTTGGAGCTGTTCGTCGTAAGATAAAATCCACCTAACCCTGTTACATCAAAACTTATTTGCCAAGAATCAAGAGAATCATTCCATGTAATATCGTTATCTGCAGGATCAATTATTTTATGATTATTCATTGAAGAGTCAAAAGTTTGAAATATCCTTATGTTCTTTATTGCTGCAAGATCTGTATCGCTGTACGGTAATCTGTTTTGATTACCTCTGTTTAAATTAAAGTTGTGGAAATCTTGCACTGTAAAATATAAAGTAAGCTTT
This sequence comes from Parafilimonas sp., assembly GCA_040002335.1. Classification (GTDB taxonomy): domain Bacteria; phylum Bacteroidota; class Bacteroidia; order Chitinophagales; family Chitinophagaceae; genus Parafilimonas. The sequence goes on from JBDUEO010000342.1 coordinate 2,146, forward strand.
GATTTACAAGATTTCAATTTTAATTCAGGTATAAGTGTATAATACCTTCTTACAAAAATTGATTGATCATGCTTTATAACAGAGCTCTTTATTGTAACCTGTGATTTAACGATACTGTTCAGCATATCATAACGATTTCCACGAGGTTCAATACTACAGATCACGTTGCATTCATCATAGATAAGCTCTGGTTTGTTTACATATTTATATTTTAAAGAAGAACTTGCTGTGATGTGTTTAGTTGAGCAGCCGAATACTAATTTTTTAATGCGTTGTCGCGCGGCAATGTACAGATCGTTATTGTTATCCACTGCGATTGAATACGAACCAATCAAGGGTGTTTGTAATGCAGGTGCTCCATCAATATAACTTAACGAATCAGAACCTGCAACTTTTGTAAAACTTCCGTTAGGGTTTACTTTATAAATGTAAGTTCCGTTATTGTAATATAAAGTGTTTGATTGATCAATCGCAATATCATAAAAAGTAGCTTTTTGTGGAAGACTTGTAATTTTACCTGCTGTATCAACCTTCCTGATCAAATGATTTTTAGTATCAGCAATAAACAAATTTCCATTGGAATCAAAAGCAAGAGCATCAGGCTGATTGAGTTCAGCTTCTGTTGCCGGACCACCGTCTCCTGAATATCCTGATTGGCCATTACCTGCATAGGTTGTAATAATGCTTGTTTCCGCATCAATTCTTCGGATACTGTTATTGTACTTATCGGCAATAAAAATATTACCTTTTTTGTCTTCGATAATTCCCGACGGGCCATTGAATCTTGCATTGATTGCAAGACCTCCATCGCCGGTGTAACCTTTCCCTTTACCCGCAATAGTATTTATGATGCCGGATGTATCTATCTTTCTGATATTATTATAACGATAGTCTGAAAGAATTAAATTTTTGTTCTTATCGAAAACAAAGTCAGACAGCACAAATGATGCATTTTTTGCGGAGCCGCTATCACCTTTACTGGCATATTCTCCATCACCGGCAACCAGCAGTAATAAATTATTTTTTTGATCTAACCTATAAATTTGTCCATATGTACCAAAGTATAGTTGGTTATCCGCTTTGTTATAATTAAGTGGATAATTGTCGGGATAACTTTCGCCCATATTTGCATCGGAAGCATAGACACTATCAATTATATTATTACTGGAGTTGGTTCCAAATAAATAAGTTACAAAACCAGAACCATCTGTGAAAATTTTTTGCATCTCACGACCCCCGCTTGAAAATATATCCTGGTTATTATCTATAGCAAGATAACCTGCGATTAAAAGTGGATCTGATATCACAGTTTGTAGTTCAGTAGGAGAGATAACCTTGTAAAGGGTATTATTAAATGGTGTTAACATTAAATATACGTTGTTGTTGCTGTCTATAGCAATTCTATAAGGACCAAAGGGTTTGTTTTGTTGAGTAAAATAAGTTTTAATAATTCCACTTGTATCTATTTCCCTGATTGTCTTGCTTATATTATCACACAGATATACATTTCCTGTTTTATCAATAGCAAGAGTGGTAGGGTGATTTAACTTGGCATTTATAGCAAGTCCACCATCACCATCGGAACCTGAAACACCTGTTCCGGCATAGGTTGTAATGAAGCCATTTTTATCAACTTTTCTTATGCGGTTATTGAAATCATCTGCGATAAACATATTCCCACGTTTATCAACTACAATATCTTTAGGCTGATTCAGCTTTGCATGTGTAGCAAGTCCTCCATCACCACTGAAACCTGGTGTGCTTATTCCCGCATAAGTGGTAATGTAGCCTTGCGGACTCACTTTGCGGATTATGCTTCCTGATAATAAATCTCCTTCACAGGCCATATAAATATTTTCTTTATCGTCTATAGTTATTGACGTTGGGTCCTGATATAAGTAATAGCCTGCGAGTATACTTGTTTCTGTTGCAACACCCCCTTCAGTGAATGATCCATATATATCATTACCTGCAATTGATTGTACGATATCATTCTTAAAATCATATTT
>JBDUEO010000343.1:0-4151 GCA_040002335.1 Parafilimonas sp.
AAAATATGGATGCTTATTATGATTTTCATGTAAACAAATTAAGCCAGGAAGAAAACATTGGCCATGTACAAAGCGTTTTTGTAATGGGCATAATAAAACAAACACATGTTTTGGTGCATTAGATTTTTGAACCACAAAGACACGAAGACGCTAAAACTTTGTGTCTTTGTGTCTTTGTGGTTATTTCTTATTAACAGCAACTCAAAAGCACAAGACAGTATTAACATTGATTATCTTCTTGATAAAATAGAAACCCAACAACTTAAACGAAACGATTTTTTTATTGATGGGATTTTTCCATCTTACATAAGCGCATCAAGAAAATTTAGAACAAAAAAGAAAGACAATACAATCTTTTATAACACGCTTATTGCATATACATTAAAAGATAACTATAATAAGTTTTCTGCTGAACAAAAAGTTGTTTGCGATAGTATTATTACACGAAGTATTCGAGGATCAAAATATTTTAAAAACAAAAATCGTAATACGTATAATTTTTGGAGAACTGACATCTCAACAAGATTTCATTACAGTTGGTGGTTACCAATTTTAAATGGCAACAGTGCTTTGCCTGATGATATGGATGACACAGTTTTAGGATCATTGATGAATGATGAAAACAAAGATTCTGCTAAAGCTTTACATACATTAATGCAATCGTATATTAATTTTAAGCCGCCATTAAAAACAACCTATAAAATTTATAAAAGTGATCCTGTTTATTCAACGTGGTTTGGTAAAAAATTTCCTGTTGTATTTGATGTAAGTGTGCTATGCAATGTGCTCGCTTTTGTTCAACAAAATAACTTGCAATGGACAAAAGCCGACAGCGCAAGTTTGCTGCATATCATTCAAACCATTCAAAGAAATGATATTATAAAACATCCGGCTTTTGTTTCACCTTATTATGCAAATACATCAATTGTTTTGTATCATTTGGCAAGGTTGATGAGCATAAAACCAATAGCTGAATTAGAAGCTATCAAACCGCAATTAATTAAAACAGCAAATCAGCAATTAGAATCTTCAAACAATCTTTTTGAAAAAATAATGCTTTCATCAGCATTAATAAAATGGAATCAACATCCGCAACAACTCAACATCAGCATACATGATTTTAAAACCATTGAACAAAACGATCTTCCGTTTTTTATCGGCAATATTCCTTCCTATTTCAAACAACCTTTTAAAGAAGATTTTATCAGCTTAAGATTACTGATGTACAATCATTATTGCCCGGCATGGAATGATTGTTTGTTGCTTGAATATTTGCTATTAAATAAAAATTAATAAATTAAAAAGGCTGCCTTTTTTAGGGACAGCCTCTTTTTTGTTTTTCGGAGCTTTATAAATCTATTTAGTCATGATCATACTTTTGCTGTCAACTTTTTTACCATCAGCCACAAGCGAATAAGTGTATTGGCCTGAAGATAAAGTTCCTGCATTAATAGTTACTGTATTCATTCCGCTTGTAAGCGAATATGATTTTATTAATTGTCCGCTTAAGTTGTACACAACAAGTTGCGCTTGTTGTACTGAAGTTGGAACATAACATTTAACTGATGTATTCTGCACGAAAGGATTTGGCGCATTTTGTAATAAATATGCGCCGGTTGCTGTTGCAATTTTAGCGTCTGATGCATTTGAAGTAACAGATGAATTTTGATTTTGAATTAACTGCTGCAACTGGTTAATTTGTTGTTGTTGTTTTTCAATAACTGCCTGCTGTTCCTGCATACCTTTTATAATAATAGGAATAAGTTCAGTATAATTCAGCGCTTTAAAATCGACAGCATCAGGTTTTGCTTTTGAAGATAAAGATGCCTGTGTTGAACCACCTTCTTTAGCTGAAGGTTGCATGGCAGCATCAAGATCCGGAGCTTCAAATTTAGATTCACGTACAATGTTTGGTAATATTTTTTCAACATCCTGTGCAATTAAACCATAATGATTTCCTTTTGGTAAATGCATTAATTTATATTGATCATCCGTTTTAAAATTATATTGTTTTGGATGAAGCTGGTTAATAATATCCATAGCACTTGTAACATCTTTTATATTCTGTTTTAATTTTAAGTCAGAACCTACATAAGTACCAGAGCAATATACATCACCATCAAACCAGCCAGCATAGTAAGTACCAGAAGTACCATATACACCAGAACCGTTTGCGCAATAACCATACACACCATGGCCATTACCACCGCAGTAACCCCAAACACCGTTACTTCCACTACCGCCCGGGCTATAACCGTAAACACCAGTTCCTAAACCATTAGCATTGTAACCATATACTCCATAGTTAGCTGAAGAATAGCCATATACACCATAACTTGTGTTTGCAGAACCTTCAACACCAATGCCAGATCCTGATGCATTGCCCTGGATTGTTGCAGTACCTGTTGCAGTACTTGATTTTGATACATAGATTCCACCATTTATTCCTGACTTATCAGAATATAAAACATAGTTATCTACAGGGTCTGTAACTACAATTCCACTTATGCTGCTATTGGCATTAACGTTTAAAGCATAAGCAGCATTATATGAACCATTAATACCAACAGGTTTGTATGCCGTAAAGTTTCCTAAACTGGATACTGATACTTGTGCTGAAGCGCCTAAATAGGTAGTGCCGCCATAATAATTAAGATAAAGCGAAGATGCCGTACCATTATAACGTGACTGTATAACATTATTATCCAAAGCCATGTTAGAGCCCTTGACATTCCCCAACATCAACATTCCAGGAGTGGTTAGTGAAACAATATCAGAGGAAACTACATTTAATTTTGCTGTTGGGGTTTTGGTACCCATACCAATTTTGCCGCCTGCTTGTATTCTCATTCTTTCCAGGGTATTAGTTTTAAAAATCAAAGCATTTTGATCTGTCGTTCCAATAAAATTTTTCGTGGTGTCAATACCTGCATTACCTACAAGTTTCCAGGTTTGAGCATTTGTTTTTGTACAAAGCGATGTAAGTACAACAAGCGCAACAGCGCTTACGCGTAGAAGTTGTTTTTTCATAAAAGTGTTTTTTGTTAGCTAATAATTAAATTAAAAAAAGGCTTGTGTAAAGCTTGTTTCAGAATAAGCTTTTCAAACTATCATTACAATTAATCGCATCACTTATAAAAATGGAAACAGAAATGTTAAAGCCTTTTATAAATTATAAACAGCTTTATCTTTACTTCAAATAGTATGTATGTTGAAGGTTGGAATTTTTGGCACTGGCCATCTTGGTAAATATCATTTAAATAACTGGCAGGAAATTGCGGATGTTGAACTGGTTGGTTTTTTTGATCCCAATGAAAGAACAGCCGGTGAAGTTGAAAAAAAATACCAGCTAAAAAGATTTACAAATATTGAAAAATTAATTGAAAAATGTGACGCAGTAGATATAATTGCACCAACGAATTTTCATTTTGATCTGTGCCAGGCTGCTATAAAAAAAGGCAAACATGTTTTTGTTGAAAAACCAATGGCCGATACATTGGACCAAGGCAAGCAAATTGTGCAAATGGTAAAAGAAGCCGGCATAAAATTGCAGGTTGGCCATGTAGAAAGATTTAATCCTGCTTTTATTGCGCTTAAAGATGTTGCTTTAAACCCCATGTTTATTGAAGTACATCGTTTGGCGCAATTTAACCCGCGTGGCACGGAAGTGAGTGTAATTTTTGATTTAATGATTCATGATATTGATATTATTTTAAAGCTTGTAAAAAGCGATGTAAAAAATATTTCAGCCAGCGGCGTTGCGGTTATGACCGATACACCTGATATTGCCAATGCGCGCATTGAATTTAATAATGGTTGCGTAGCAAACCTTACCAGCAGCCGCATAAGTATGAAGAAGATGCGCAAAATGCGTCTCTTTCAAAAAGATGCATATATAGGCATTGATTTTTTAGAAAAGAAAACTGAAATCATTAAGCTGAAATCTGATGACGATGGGGATGCATTTAACTTTGATATTGAAACACCATCAGGCAATAAAACACTTACTGTTATTAACCCTGAGGTACAACCTGTAAATGCTATTAAAGAAGAATTGCAATCTTTTGTAAATGCCATCATCCAAAATAAAACTACTATCGTAAATGAGATAGATGGTTACCTGGCAATGGAAGTGGCGCATAAGATTTTAG
>JBDUEO010000344.1:0-4137 GCA_040002335.1 Parafilimonas sp.
GGGCAGATAAAAAATTAGCAACAAGCCACATTGCTGCAGAAGCTGCTAAACAAGCTTTGGAAAGAGCCGGCATAAAAGCATCGCAATTAAGCCGCATTATTATGGGTACGCAAACACCTGATTATGTAAATACTGCTGCATCATGCAATGTGCAGCAACTAATTGGCGCAACCTGCCCCGTTGGCGATACTACAGCTTCGTGCGCCAGTTTTATGTATGCATTAGATTTTGGAATTCGTCTTGTAGCAACTGGAATGGAATATGTGCTGGTAATTGGTGCTGATCTAAAATCAAGATCTGTGCGCCGCAACGATCCCATCTTTCTTCCCATTTTTGCAGATGGGGCAGGCGCAGTTGTATTAACAAAATGCGAACCCGGCGAAGGCTTTTTGGATATTCAATTATGGGCAGATGGAAGTGGCATTGAAAAATTATATGTGCCCGCAGGCGGCAGCGCAATGCCTTCTTCTCACGAAACGGTAGATGCAGATTTACATGGTACCGTTATGAAAATGACAGGCCGGGAACTGGCAGAAAGTGCTGCCGGAAAAATGAGTGAATTAGCAAAAGAGGTTTGCGATAATTGCTCGTTAACAATTGATGACATAGATGTATTTATTCCGCACCAGGCAAATTATTACATCATGAAAAAGGCTGCGGAAAGTTTGCAAATGCCCTTGCATAAAATGGAAGTTTCTATAGATCGTGTGGGCAACTGTATTGCGGGAACAATTCCTATTACATTAAACCAGGCCTTTGAAAATGGTAAACTTACGCCCGGCGCAATGGTGTTATTAACGGCTGCCGGTGCAGGTTATACAGGTGGCGCCGCTATTTATAAAGTGCCTGCATAATCTCTTCGTTCTCCTTAGCTCTGTGCGAAAAAATATGAACACTGAGTGAATAAAGAAACAGAGTGAAAATTTAATTATTATGTTACCAGCTATCGTTTTCATAGCATCGCCTGTTGTGTCACTCACTTGTACTGATGAATCAATATTGATCTTGGTATCATAACTTAAATTGTAAACTAAACATAAACAGCTTTAAATTCTCAATGCAAAATCTAACAAAAAAAATTGCTTTAGTTACAGGTGCAGGCGAAGGCATCGGCCATGCAATTTGTAAAGCATTGAGTGATGATGGCGCAACCATTATTGCTGTTGCACGCAATAAAAATAATTTAGATCAACTTCAGCAACAACTGTCAACATCAAATCATCAATATTGGCCAATTGATATTACAAACAAAGAAGGCAAAGAAAAATTATTAGCGCAACTGGAAGCATTTGGCTTGCCGCATATTGTTGTTTGTAATATTAATATTCCATCAGAAAAAAAACGTTTGATCAACACAACAGAAGAAAATTTTTTAAACAATTTTACTGCTAACATTGATCATCTTTTTACCATCATGCAAAAAACATTACAGTTTCAACGCATGCAAAATTTTGGAAGATGGGTCGGTATTTCCTCTTTCGCTTCGCACATTGGTTTGCCGGGGCAAGTAATTTACAACGCGCAAAAAGCAGCAATGGAAGCGTTGTTGCTGAACCTTGCAACAGAAGAAGGCAAGTATGGAATTACTTCCAATATTGTTTCACCTGGTTTTATTAAAACACCTGCAACAGAAAAAAGATTACCAAAAGAAATGTTTGATAAACTCGCTTCATACAATGTAATGAAACGTGCTGGTACGCCGCAGGAAATTGCATCAGCCGTAAGCTTTTTTGCATCAGTAAATGCCGCTTATATTACGGGCGTTAATTTACCTGTTTGCGGCGGCGCACAATTAGCCTGGAATTTTTCATAATAAATTTTCAACAATGGAAACTATTTTTTCATCAGTTTTAAAATACAGAGCCTTTACTCATCCGCAACGCATTGCTTATTTATTTGAAGGCAAAACTTTTACGTACCAGGAATATTATCAGCAAAGTGTAAACGTTGCAACATACCTGCAATCGCTCGGCTTAAAAAAAGGCGATCGAATTGGTATATTAGATTTAAATACACAACATGCTGTGCATTTTATTTCAGGCGCTATGTTAATGGGTGTAATTCCGGTTTCATTAAACTGGCGCGCCATGCCCGCCGAAATAAATTTTGTAATAGACGATGCAGGCATACATCATTTTTTTTATGGCGCTGCATTTACTAAATTAATAGAAAATTTGCCCGTATCAAATGTAGAATTGCATACAATTGAAGATGTCATTCCGCAAGACGGCAACTTTAATTTTAATGAAAATATTACACCTCAGGATACATGCGTTATTCTTTATACTTCGGGCACAACAGGCAATCCAAAAGGCGTATTGATAAGTTATAAAAATATTTATTCCTGTTACCAGTTATGCGCGTGGGATACGCCTTCCTTTGGCCCTGATGCGCGAAATTTAGTTTGCGGACCATTGTATTCCATTTTTGGTTTTGGTGCTTTTTTTTCCTGCATTTATGCAGGCGCTACAAATGTTTTAGTAAGAATGTTTGAACCTAATATGGTTGCAAAAATTATTAGCGAAACCAAAACAACAAATGCGCTGCTTGTACCCATCATGATTAAAATGATCTGCATGATTGATGGTATTGATAAGTTTGATTTCAGTGCATTAAAACATGTTCAATATGGCGGTTCGCCCATTTCTGCCGATACATTAATTAAAGCGCATAAAATTTTCAATTGCTACTTCACACAAGTGTATGGTTTAACAGAATCTGCAGGTGTTGGCTGCTCGCTTAGGTTTGATGATCATGCACAAATTCTTACTTTAGAAAATATTAGCGATAATAAATTATTGCTTTCTGCAGGCAAACCTTCATTTGGAATTGATATAATTATTGTTGATGATGAAGGAAACAAAACTGAAAAAAATACTGCAGGCGAAGTTTGGATTAAAGGAGAAAATATTGCTGCCGGATATTGGAACACATCAGAAGAAAATAAAAAAATATTCTCTGCAGATGGTTGGTTAAAAACCGGCGATATTGGATATATTGATAATGAAGGTTACTTGTTTTTAGTTGATCGGAAAAATGATAAGATCGTTTCAAAAGGTGTCAATATTTTTCCCGCAGAAATTGAAAGAGTGATTGAACAACATCCCCAAATAAGAGAGATTGCAATTGTTGCAGTGCCTGATGATAAAGCGGGTGAAGCTATTTGCGCTGTTGTTGTTTTAAAAGATGGAACGCTTGATGTAACCGAACTGCAAAACTGGTGCAAAGCAAAAATGCCTGATTATAAAATTCCCAAGCATCTTGAAATTAAAACGGAATTACCAAGAAATGCAACAGGAAAAATTTTACGGAGATTAATACGTGAACCATTTTGGAAAAATGAAGAAAGAAAGATAAAAGGATAAAAGGGCCTTTGATCTGTATTATAGTTAAAGACAGGCTTCAGGTTACATTGAAATATGATTGCCTGTAATTCAAAAAAATGAATAAAATATTTAATCAATAAATTTAATTTTTAATCTAATAATTTAATCCCACTGCAAAATGGAAACAGTTGAAATTGGAACATTACCTCCGATAGGCGAAGTGCCTGAGTACATGTATGCGCAAACGTTGCGACAAGACCGTTACAACATCCCTTCAAAAGCATTTGAAATTGAAAAAGTAAAGGTGCCCGAATTAAGGCCTGATGAAGTTTTGATTGCTGTAATGGCGGCGGGATTAAATTATAATTCTGTTTGGGCAGCCACTGGCTACCCTATGGATATGATACAGATAATGCAACTGCGCAAAGAAAAAGAAGTTGACTTTCAGATAATCGGGAGCGATTGCAGCGGCATCGTTTATAAAGTTGGCGCAAACGTAAAAAATGTTAAAGTAGGTGATGAAGTGGTAATACAAGCGGGTTGGTATGAAGAAGAAGATTCAGTTGTACAAAGCGGCGGCAGCGTGTGCTCTGCACCAAGCGCAAGAGCCTGGGGTTATGAAACTAATTGGGGCTCTTTTGCCCAGTTTTGTAAAGTGAAACATTTTATGTGTGTTCCAAAACCAAAGCATTTAAACTGGGATGAAGCTGCCGTGTATATGTTATCTGGCGCAACCGTTTACAGAATGCTTTGCAAGTATGATCCGCATGTTGTAAAACAGGGAGATGTTGTGTTGATTTGGGGAGGAGCT
>JBDUEO010000345.1:0-4123 GCA_040002335.1 Parafilimonas sp.
AAATCATCATGGCAAGCGTGCCGATGCAATTGTAAAAGGCATGTTGCAACATTCAAGAAAAAACGAAGGTATAAAAGAGCCAACTGATATTAATGCGTTGTGTGATGAATATTTACGTTTAAGTTATCATGGCTTACGCGCAAAAGACAAATCTTTCAATGCGGATTTTACTACAGATTTTGATGAAACGATTGGAAAAATAAATATCATTCCGCAAGATGTTGGGCGTGTTTTATTAAATCTTCTCAATAATGCATTTTATGCAGTGAATGAAAAAAGCAAAAACCTGTTAGGTCTTCAAGACCTAACAGGTTTGAACGAGTACAATCCACTCGTCTCCGTTCAAACAAAAAAAATAGATGATAAGGTTGAAATTAAAGTAAGCGATAACGGCAATGGTATTCCGCAAAAAGTGGCAGATAAAATTTTTCAACCTTTCTTTACCACCAAACCAACTGGCGAAGGAACAGGTTTGGGTTTGAGTTTAAGTTACGAAATTGTAAAAGCGCATAGCGGCGAAATAAAAATAGAAACCACTAATGCAGAAGGCGCAACATTTATTATTCGGTTACCAGTTGCTTAAATAACTATTGTATTATTAATATTAAAATTATTATTTTCATTGCATTAAAAAAAACGCTCTATGAAAATTCTTGTAGTAGATGATGAAAGAGATATTAAAGACCTGTTTCAGCAACGTTTTAGAAAAGAAACAAAAAGTGGCGAAATGCAATTTGCGTTTGCATTTTCCGGTGAAGAAGCGCTTGAATATGTTAGCGACCACAACCATGAAGTTGTATTAATTCTTTCTGATATTAATATGCCGGGAATGAGTGGGTTGGTATTGCTGGAAAAAATTAAAGAACAATTTGCGTCGCCGCCACCAATAGTAATGATGGTTACTGCTTATGGCGATAGCGAAAACTATAGCAGGGCAATGCAATTAGGTGCTGATGATTTTCTAACAAAACCCGTTGACTTTACTTTGTTGAAAGAAAAACTAAAAAATTTATTAAATGTCTAAAATATTGGTAGTAGATGATGAAACAGATCTCGAGGTGCTTATTAAACAAAAATTTCGCAAACAAATAAGAGAGCACCAATACGATTTCGTTTTTGCATTTAACGGAAGGGAAGCTTTGGAAAAAGTGCATCAGCAACAGGATATTGATATGATATTCACTGATATTAACATGCCCGAAATGGATGGCTTAATGCTGCTTGAAAAATTAAGTAAGGAAAACCCGATAATAAAAGCGGTTATCGTTTCTGCTTACGGCGATATGGATAACATCCGTTCTGCAATGAATAAAGGTGCTTTCGATTTTATTTGCAAGCCTGTAAATTTTGAAGATCTTGAGCTTACACTTATAAAAACAATGGCACATGTGGCTCAGCTAAAACAAACACTGCAGGCTATAAAAGAAAATAACATTCTAAGAATGTATGTTGATGAATCTGTATTAAAGTTTATGGAAAAGCGCGAATTTGAAAAATCGCTTACCGTAAATGAAAATGTAGAAGCCACTGTTGTTTTTGTTGATGTGTGCGGTTTTACCTCTATTACAGAAACAGAAAAGCCTGATATTGTAGTTGGGTTGCTTAATAATTATTTTGATATAATTGCAAAAGATATTCTTGCACAAAACGGTTATATAGATAAATTTATTGGTGATGCGGTAATGGCTGTTTTTCGCGGTGAATTTCATTTAGACAGAGCGGTAGAAGCTGCGCTTTCTATAAGAAATAATATCAACCAATTATCATCTGAAAATATGGTACTTGATTTTTTACCGCAGGTATCAATTGGTATTAACAGTGGTGAAATGATTTCCGGAAATATTGGTTCTGTAAGCCTGCGCCGTTTAGATTATACAGTGATAGGAGACGCGGTGAATACGGCACAAAGATTACAAAGCAAAGCCAAACCCGCACAAATACTAATTTCCGGAGTTTCGTATAATAAAATAAAAGAGTCTTTTAACTGCGCACCCGTTGGGCAAATATCTTTAAAAAATAAAAAGGAACAGGTAGAAGCATACGAGGTGTTGAATTAGTATATAATATTTGTACAACAGCATTTAATAATCAACATGCAACTGGAAAAGCTGGAATCATTTATTCTTGAAAAACTGCATAAGGAATTGCCGCATTGGCTTACCTATCATGGTGCGCATCATACAGAAGAAGTTATTCAAAATGCAATTGAATTAGGAAAAGCCGAAGGCTTATCGCAAGACGAATTATTAATGCTGGAAACAGCAGCGCTTTTGCACGATACAGGTTTTTTAGTTACCGTTAAAGACCACGAAGAAGCTTCGTGCGCAATGGCACGCCAATATCTTCCATTATACGATTACAGCCCTGCACAAATTGAAGAGGTATGTAAAATAATAATGACAACCCGTTTGCCGCAATCACCTTTTGATAAATCATCCCAGGTTTTGTGCGATGCAGATCTGTATTATCTCGGCACCAATAATTATCAGTTATATGCCGGAAGGCTTTACCGCGAAATGAAACATTATGCACCAAATGTTTCTGAAAAAAACTGGCAGCAACAGCAAACAACATTTTTACAGCAGCACGAATTTTATACAAGCGCTGCAAAAAACAAACTCAATGCTTTAAAAAATCTAAACTTAAGGCACGTAAAAAAGAAACATAAAAAACACCAGGAAACACACAGTGAGTTTAGACTTTCAGATATTTTATTAATGTTGGTAGGTGCTTTAATAGCAGGCTTTGCGCTTAAAGGTTTTTTATTGCCGAATGATTTTTTAGATGGTGGTGTTACAGGTATTTCGCTTTTAATTCATAGCGTATATCATTTAAATTTTTCATTGGTACTTGTTGTAGTTAATATACCGCTTATAATTCTTGCAGTATATTCCATTAATAAAAAGTTTGCTGTTAAAACACTTATCTCAATTATTTGTGTAAGTCTTTTTGCTCATTTTCTTCCGTACCCGGTAATTACTACAGACAAGTTACTTATATCCATTTTTGGTGGTTTTTTTGCCGGCGTTGGAATGGGATTAACCATACGTGCAGGCTCAGCAATGGATGGTATAGAAGTGCTTGCGGTTTATACATTTAAGCGCAGCGGCTTTACCATGAGTGAAATAATATTAGCTATCAATGCCATCATCTTTATTATTGCTGCTTCTCATTTTGGTATTGAAAAGGCGCTATATTCTATGCTTACTTATTTTACCGCAACAAAAACGGTTGATTATGTTGTTGAAGGTATTGAAGCTTATACCGGTGTAACCATTATTTCGGGCAGCAGTGAGCGAATAAAAGAAAAGCTGGTAAATGAAATGGGAAAAGGCGTTACAGTATATAAAGGCGAACGCGGGTTTTTGCCCGGCAAATATGAAGTGCATACAGAAGTTGATATTATTTTTACCGTAATCACAAGGCTTGAATTGCGAAAGCTGAAAAACCTTGTATATGCCGAAGACCCAAAAGCGTTTGTATTTGCAAATACCATTAAAGAAACTGCTGGCGGTGTTATAAAACAAAAATCAAGTCATTAATATGCAATGAACGAAAAGCTGCTGCAATTTATATGGCAATTCAGGTACTTTAACCAAACCGCTTTGCACACCGTTGATGGAAGAGAATTGCACATAATTCATCCAGGAAATATTAATACCAATTCGGGCCCTGATTTTTCTGCGGCTAAAATTAAACTTGACGCTACCATTTGGGTTGGCAATATTGAGCTGCATGTAAAAGCATCTAACTGGAATGATCATAATCATTCATCAGATAAAAATTACGACAACATTATTTTGCATGTTGTTTGGATAAATGATATAATAATTAATGATGCTAATCAGCAGCCAATTGCAACATTGGAATTACAATCGCTTGTTGCAAAAATTACGTTGCAGCGTTTTGAATATTTAATGCAAACCGCAGATGCAATTCCCTGTGCATTTGCATTGCCTGTTTTAAGTGAAGTAAACTGGTTAAGCTGGAAAGAAAGATTAATGGCAGAAAGGCTTGCAGAAAAATCAACATTAATATTGCACTGGCTTCAACAATGTAATAATAATTGGGAAGAAGTTTTTTGGATAAGCCTTTGCCGCAGTTTTGGAATGAAAGTAAATGC
>JBDUEO010000346.1:0-4122 GCA_040002335.1 Parafilimonas sp.
CTTCTTTCCCAACCAGGACACAATGCCCAAGGGCGGTTTTGGAAATCTGATTGCGCTTCCCCTCCAGCTTGCGCCGCGTAAGTTGGGCAATAGTATCTTCATCAACGATGACTTCAACCCCCATCCCGATCAATGGCAATTCCTGTCAACGATTCAGCGGATGTCCGTCAAGGCCGCAGAGGAGATTGTTGCCGAAGCGCAACGCAAAGGTGACCTGATCGGAGTGCGGTTGAGCATCTCCGACGATGAAGATGGACAAGATCCCTGGACGCTCCCACCTTCACGAAGGAGGATGGAGCGACCGATTGATTTCCCGCTCCCGGAGACTGTGCAAGTGATCCGTGCCAATCTTCTTTACGTGGAAAAGAAGGGGCTACCGCCCGCCATGCTGAACCGGTTGCTACGGCTGGCTGCATTTCAGAATCCTGAGTTTTATAAAGCGCAGGGGATGAGGCTCTCGACATACGATAAGCCGCGAGTGATTGCATGCGGTCAAGACTTCGCACAGCACATTGCCCTACCACGAGGATGTTTGGCAGAGACGCTGGCCCTCCTCAATGAACATCACATCCGAGCTGAGATGAGAGACGAACGGTCTGTAGGGACGCCGATTGAGGCAGAATTCCGAGGCCAGCTTAGACCCACCCAAGAGGAAGCTGTTGCAAAGATCATCGATTATGACGAGGGAATTCTCTGTGCCCCGACGGCCTTTGGCAAGACCACCGTAGCTGCATGGTTGATTGCTAAACGTAAGGTCAATACCCTGATTCTGGTCCACCGTCGGCAGTTGCTCGATCAATGGCAAGAGAGGTTGGCAATGTTCTTGGATTTGCCTTCCACTTCCATTGGCCATGTCGGTGGCGGAAAGACGCGCCGCACCGGTTGCGTGGATGTTGCCGTCATCCAAAGCCTGCGCCAGAAGGAAGCTGTAAATGACCTTGTTGCCGAATACGGCCAGGTCATCGTCGATGAATGCCATCATATTTCAGCCTTCACCTTCGAACAGGTCATGAGGGCTGTGAAGGCAAAGTATGTTGTCGGCTTGACCGCTACGCCAACACGGAAAGACGGACACCATCCAATCATCTATATGCAATGCGGTCCAATTCGATTTGGCATGAACGCCAGAACGATGACGGAAGCCTCTCCATTCGAGCATAAAGTGACACCACGCCATACGGACTTTCAGGTGCCACCTGAACTAACCGAGCCCACCATCCAAGGCATCTACGGTGCGCTTGTGCATGATGAGGCACGTAACGACCTCATTGCCGCAGATATCGTGCGGGCAGTTCAATCCGGACGTTGTCCGTTACTTTTGACCGGGCGTACTGAGCACCTCCAAGCTTTTTCCGGAAAACTCTCGGGTGCAGCAAAGCACGTCTTCGTTTTGAAGGGTGGAATGGGGAAAAAGCAGCGCAGACTGATGGCAGAAGCGTTGGCTTCCGTACCGGAGCAT
Organism: Parafilimonas sp.; assembly: GCA_040002335.1. Taxonomy (GTDB): domain Bacteria; phylum Bacteroidota; class Bacteroidia; order Chitinophagales; family Chitinophagaceae; genus Parafilimonas. Next base: position 1,460 of record JBDUEO010000346.1, read on the forward strand.
GAATCGCGCATAATTCTTGCAACAGGTAGTTACATCGGCGAGGGCTTCGACGACGCCCGCCTCGACACTCTGTTCCTTGCGATGCCGATCTCCTGGAAAGGAACCCTTCAGCAGTATGTGGGGCGGCTGCATCGTCTTCATGACAACAAGCGATTTGTGCAGGTCTATGACTATGTAGACAACTATGTTCCCATGCTGGCCAGAATGTATGAACGTAGATTGAAGGGCTATAGTGCGATTGGCTATGCGGTCGAGCAGGCCGCTACAACTTGACCTTACTATGGGGCAGGTAGCTCATCCCGTCCATGGTGACTAAATCAGTTTGCTGTGCCCAAACTGTGCCCAAACATCCAGAATTGCCCCTTACAGAACCGCACGGAACCGCATCGTGAAGTCCTCTAAGTCTCTGTAAACACTGCATTTTCAATATCTAGAGAGCGGGGGATAGGGACTCAAAACCCGCCGAGGGCAACCTCATGGGGGTTCGATTCCCCCTCCCGGCACCAAAAATAACGGTAGAGTTTGAACAGCTCGAAAGACATCGGGTCGCACTATATTTAAAAATCCTGCAGCCCTTTTCCGGGCAGAGATGCGCGCACAGCATTCAGAACTGCGAGCAAATCGATCACTTCCTGGCCTACGGCTCCGGCGATTGGGGGCAGCAGTCCTAACGAGGCAACGATCATTCCCGCCGAACTGAGTAACATTCCTCCTACCGCACTCTGTAAGGCGATCCGGCGCATTCGCATTCCGATATGCAGCAGTTCATCGACCTTGCCTAAGGTGGGGTCTAATATAACTGCGCCGGCTGCTTCCGCCGTGATGTCGCTGCTTTGCCCAAAGGCAATCCCCACGGTCGCGGCCAACATGGCAGGGGCATCGTTAATTCCATCTCCAATAAATAATGTTGGCACCTTCGCTGTACTCTCGCGAACAATCTCAAGCTTCTCTTCCGGGGTGAGATTCGCGCGAGCGTCTTTGATCCCGACAATTTGCGCCAGGTGTTGCACCTCGCTGTCCCGGTCGCCGGACAGGATCGTCAGTTGCTTGACCTTATGCTTCGGCCGCAAGTGAAGGATGAAGGACTTACTTTCTTCGCGCGGTCGATCGTGGAAGCGGATCAAGCCTGCAAATTTCCCGTCCACAATCACGATGCTCTCCATGCCTGAAGCACCGGCAGGAATCATCGCTGCTAACTCCGGTTCCAGCTTGCGCCTGCCCGTAATCAAAACATCTATTCCTGCAACGCGACCGCTCAGCCCTCCTCCCGGCTTTTCGCTGATGTTGTCGACTGGCTGGAGAAGGATCTTCTGCTCATGAGCCGCTCGGAGAATCGCTCCCGCCAACGGATGTTTGGAGAATTGTTCGAGGCTTGCGCTCAGTCCCAGAACCTCGGAGGATGATGATTCCGAGGCGGGAATAACCTCGGTCACGGTCGGCTCCCCGTGAGTCAATGTTCCCGTTTTATCGAAGAACATGGCCTGGATGTCTCCAACCTGTTCGAGAACAACCGGATTCTTGATGATGATGCCCCTCTTTGCGGCAAGCGAGATCGCCCCAATCACGGACACGGGAATCGCCAGCAGCAGCGGGCACGGAGTTGCGATGACGATGACAGCCAGGAAGCGCTCGGGAATGCCGGTTAAGAGCCAGCTGGCCAGAGCGATGGTGACAGCAACAGGGGTATAGATGGCACCTAGACGATCTGCCAGCCTGCGGATCCTCGGCGGATTCTCCTCTGCCTTCCGCATAACCTCCATGATTCGGGCGTAGCGCGAGTCAACGGCGAGTTTCTCTGCGACGATGGTGAGAGAAGCATCTTCATTGAGCGCGCCTGAGATCACCTGAGAGCCCGATATCTTGCGGATGCGGAATGGCTCCCCTGTCAGAAAAGATTCATCCATGGTTCCTGTGCCGGAGTCCACAACGCCATCCACCGGACAGATCTCGTGAGGAAAAACGATGAGGCGGTCGCCGACTTGAATGTCATCGACAGGGATGTCGGATATCACGTCACCCAGAATGCGGTGAGCGATGCTCGGCGTTCGCTTGGCCAGCGCACTGAGAACCGAGGATGCGCGGCGAGTAGCAAATTCTTCCAGCGCCTGTCCGCCGGAGAGCATCAGGACGATGATGGTTGCAACCAGAAATTCACCCATCACCGTAGCGGTAATGATCGAGAGTCCCGCCAGAAAGTCGGAACCGAACTGCCGCTTCCACATCTGACGGGATAGGTCGAACAGCAGAGGAAGGCCACCCGCGGCAATCGCTATCCACAGTGGGGTGGTCGCAACATGGGCGGGTTGATGGAGCCCATAACGTTGCAGGAGGTACAAAGGTATCGCGATCAGCGAAAGGACCACGGTGATGCGGCCCCAGGAACGCATGAGCCGCGCCGCGTAAGATCCGTTTGAGCGAGTTGTAGCTGCGGAATTCATGCCGTAGGCGGGAACGACAACCTCTCCTCCAGAATCAATGAGCAGCGCATTAGGACCGCCGAGATGTAGTCAAAGTTGAAATCGCCCTTGTCCAAGCTGGAGAGGATTTTGGCGCTAAGCTGTGCCAGTGAGTAGCCACAGTCACCGTCACCACACTGCGTGTCAAGCTCGTTGAGCGCATCCTGCTGCGAGATTAAGTCTTGGCAAATGGTCTTCAGCGTCGTC
>JBDUEO010000347.1:0-4097 GCA_040002335.1 Parafilimonas sp.
TTAAATTAAGCGATTATCATGAAAAAGTGGGCGATGAAGCAACCAAAATTTTTCAAAAAATAGGTTTACTTACAAAAGAAGATGTGAAGAATGAAGACAAAGAAAATCGTGCATACAGAAAATATTTATATCATGGCATTTCGCATCATTTAGGTTTGGATGTACATGATTTGGGAACTTTTTCGGGACCACTTGAAGAAGGCATGGTACTTACTGTTGAACCGGGAATTTATATTGAGCAGGAACAAATGGGCATTCGCATTGAAAACAATGTTTGGCTTACAAAGAATGGCAATATTGATCTGATGAAAAATATTCCGGTTGAAGTGGAGGAGATTGAGCGTTTAATGAAAAGACCATAGTCAATGGTCGATAGTCCATAGAAAATACAATTTAGTTATGGCATTTAAGTTTGAGAATTTAAAAGTTTGGCAGCTTTCTTTAGATATCGCTGACGAAATTGATCAACTTGCTCAAACTTTTCCTAAACATGAATTGTTTTCGCTTTCAAGTTAAATAAAAAGAGCCGCTGATTCTGTTTCTTTAAATATTGTTGAAGGTTCAACAGGCTTATCAAATGCAGAATTTAAAAGATTTTTGCGGATAGCAAATCGGTCGGCACTTGAAATTGTCGGCTGCCTTTTTTTAGCAAAAAGAAGGAACTATATTTTAGATGAAAAATTTCAGATTCTTTATTATCAAATTGAAACCTTGGTTAGAATGATACAAGCATTAATAAATTCACTTGGTGATTAATGCTATCGTATGTTAACTATGGTCTATCAACTTTTATATGAAACAACTTCCAAACATCATCACGCTATTAAATCTTTTTTTAGGTTGTATTGCTATCGTGTATGTTCTGCAACCCGGACTTGTTCCGTTATATAATTCAAATGATCTTACATTAATTCCTGATGTTACCGATTTGGGAACACAATATGTAAGCATTCCCGAGCAAATGTTTATGGCTTCTTTATTTATTGGCTTAGCCGCTGTGGTAGATTTTTTTGACGGCTTTGTTGCGCGGTGGATGAACGCAACTTCTGCAATGGGTTTGCAATTGGATTCTTTGGCTGATGTGGTAAGTTTTGGTGTGGCGCCTTCATTAATTATTTATCAATTTTTACGCTTGAGTTTTGCGCAACAGGAAAATGGGTTAGATATAAATACATTTTTTTTATTGCCTGCATTTATAGTTGCCTGTGCAGGCGCTTATCGCCTGGCAAGATTTAATCTTGATACAACCCAAACAAATTATTTTAAGGGATTACCTATTCCTGCAAATGGTTTATTGGTCGCATCATTTCCATTAATTTACTGGACAAATAATTATGCAATTGTTACAGATATTTTAATTAGCCCATGGTTTTGGTATGCGTTAATTATTATTCTTTCATGGTTGATGGTTTCAAAAAAACCAATGCTTGCATTAAAGTTTTCAGGCATCAGCATGAAAAAAATAATTCCATTAATTATTATTATAGTTGCGATAATAATCTCAATGATATTTTTTAATAAATGGATAACAATAGGATTAAGCATTTTTTTGCCAATCTTATCCTTATTGGCATCAGATAATAACTTAAAAAAGATATTCCCTTTTGCTTTGATTTTTACTATTGCAATAATCTCAGCATTTTTTATTCAATGGCTCGCAGTGCCATTATGCTTTCTTGTTTATGTTATTTTATCTTTGCTCAATAAACAATCATCATCGTTATGACATATAATGTTCAGATAAAAGTAATGCTGTTAAAAGATCTTCTTGATCCGCAGGGAAAAGCAGTGCAGGCCGGTTTAAAAAATTTAGGTTTGAATGGTGTGAATGATGTGCGCATCGGCAAACACATTACTTTACAAATTGATGCAAACTCAGAAGAAGAAGCAAAAAAATTAGCGGATGATGCTTCTAAAAAATTACTCGCAAATCCTGTGATGGAATTTTATGAAATTGAAATGATAAACTAATGTGTAATTTTAATACATGAAGCAAACTATTGAAATAGCTGTTGAAGAATACGAGGCAATGAAGGAAGAGATAGCATTGCTTAAAGATCAGCCGTTGATTAAAAAGCTTGATAAACTTGTTGATTTATTATTTGAAGAAAAATATGGTTTGTATTTAGGTGATGATACAAGCGATTTAGTTGAAACAGCGATTCAACAAAATTATACAGAAGAAAAAAGTAATTGGGATGATGTATAAGCAAAGAGAAATTGTTTTAGTCCCGTTTCCTTACTCTGATTTATCCGCTTCTAAGCGAAGGCCTGCACTAGTTATTTCAAACAATAATTATAACAACAGGTTTGCAGGCATTATTGTTTGTGTTATTACAAGTAATCTTTTTAAAGATAATTTTTCAATATCGTTAAGCAATGATGATTTAGAAAGTGGAATGCTGCCCGAAACTTCTATCATAAAATGTCATAAACTTTTTACTATTGAACAATTGAAAATTATAAAACGATTCAGTAAAATAAACGAACAGAAGTTTAATGAAGTTGTGAGCATGTTACAAAGCCTTTTTCAAAATTTATCTTAGCATGCTCTATCTTGTTCCCACACCACTTGGTAATTTAAAAGATATTACGCTTCGTGCAATTGAGGTTTTGCAATCAGTTGATTTGATTTTATGTGAAGACACAAGAACATCTTCAAAACTGTTGCAGCATTATCAAATTCAAAAACCTGTATCGCCTTATCATCAGCATAATGAACATAAAATTCTTGCGCATTTAATTGAGCAATTACAAGCCGGCAAAACAATGGCCGTAATTACAGATGCAGGCACGCCGGGCATTTCAGACCCTGCATTTTTATTAGTGCGCGAATGTTTGCAACATAATATTAAAGTGGAATGTTTGCCGGGTGCAACAGCTTTTGTTCCTGCACTTGTAAACAGCGGTTTGCCCATAAACCGTTTTGTATTTGAAGGATTTCTTCCATTAAAAAAAGGCAGGCATACTTTGCTTACCAAATTAAATGATGAAGAAAGAACAATGGTTTTTTATGAAAGTCCTGTTCGCTTATTAAAAACATTAAAAGATTTTATTGAATATTTTGGAGCTGAAAGAAAATGCAGTGTAAGCAGGGAACTAACAAAAATGTTTGAAGAAAATTTCCAGGGAAGTTTAACTGAAGTGCTTGCGCATTTCTCTCTAAAAAATGTAAAAGGTGAAATTGTAATTGTTGTGCAAGGCAAATAATAATTATTCATAAAAAAAACTTATCTCTTCTAAAAGTTTACGTTTAATATCCGCCACGTAACATTCTTCAGCAGCATAACCAACCGGAATTAATAAAAATGGTTTTTCATTTTCAGGACGCTTTAATAATTTCCTTAGGTAGGAAACGAATGGATAGCCATTAATCGTTGTCATTTGATTAACATTTATTTTAGCAATATACAATTTTGATGAGGGTTGTTAGAATGTAGTTAACAAAACGGCAGATAAAAATAAATGAAAAACTTTGTGCGAAATTTGCAGCGTAATAAAGCAAATGAAAAAGTTATTGCTCATCTTTTTATCTGTATCTGCTGTTATTTTTGCTGACGCACAATTACGAAAAATTCCGGCTGATGTTACAGACGCATTTACATCGCGTTATCCGCACGCAACGCGGGTTGAATGGAAAGATAAATTACAATATTTTGAAGCAGATTTTAAATTAAACGGCGCGGATATTACAGCCAGTTTTTCTTCAAAAGGCGATTGGGAAGGCAGTGAACGCGCAATAAGCTTTGATGATTTGCCCGATGAAGTAAGGGACGGTTTTTCAAAAAGTAAATATGCTGACTGGAAAAAAAATTCAATGACTGAGACACAAGAATTAGGCAAGCCGCTGCAATACCGCATCAGTGTACAAAAATCAGGCATTCAAAAAAAGAATTTATATTTTGATACGAACGGCAAGCTGCTGAAAGAATCAATTGCTTTATAAACATAATCGCTTTTAAGTTTTTGCTTCGTCATTTTCTGCAGGATATTATCTCAATAATTTTTAGTTATAAAATGAATAACAAATTGCGCATTGCATTACCCTTTGTTTTACTTTTTTTATGTTCACAAATTAAGGCACAGCCAGACCGATG
>JBDUEO010000348.1:0-4091 GCA_040002335.1 Parafilimonas sp.
TCTGATTGAAGCGTTGCCTGATTGTCTTCATTTACCCGTGCGGGTTTTGTAATATTTGTAATCTTAAGAGTGCCTGTCTTTGTTATGGCAGAATGAATAATAATAGCTAAGCTGCTTCCGCCAAACAAAACGCAAAATAGAATGAGCGTATATTTTTTAGTTTGTGAGGATAGCAATTGAAATCTTTCCTGCAGCCTGACAGCAAGCTTTCTTTTAAATGCGTTCCATTTGTTTAAGATTGCTACAGGCTTTTTATCTGTCTCTTCAATCTTTTGCTTCTGATTATTTTTGATGAATACCATATCAACATATTTTTTCGTGTATTAATTTTTCATTGATGCATATCAACATTATCGCGTTTCCACTTTTAAATCTTTATTTTCAATCGTGTTCCACCGCTCAATTAAAAAGCCATGCGGGTTGTTATCAGATCGCGATACACTTCTTAAATACCCTTCAGTAATTAAATCGCGCGTTACTATACTTGTTGAGCGGATGATTTTTTCTGTTGCATAGCAACGCCAGTACAAAGGATACTCGTTGATGTTTATCTGTATACTGTCTACAGATATAGTTTGACTGATGTTCCCTGAAATGATGTTAGCATAATAACCGTTCTCTTTAAAGTTGTCATAGGTTCTTTTTGCCGAACCATCAGCGAGATATAATGCCTTTGTAATGTTTGTTTGTATTACTTTATCATCCGGGTCAAGCGTAAAAAAATATTGATGGAATGTTTTGATGTGGTCTCTTGCTTCAACAGGAATATTATCCTTTCGCTCACCAGCAACTGCTTCCAATATTTTACCGTTCGCCAGTATGTACATCCTTTCTTTGCTTGCCTGCATTACCTGGTATGTTTTATAAATCGCATAGCAGCATACAGAAAAACTTCCGGCAACTATGATTAAGCAAAAGCTTCTCACATACCTAAAAGCTGAATCAATATTTTTAAATTGTCTGAACATCATTTGTAGCATTTGTTATTTTCCTGAAAGCTTATCATGCTGGTAACTTTTATTTCCATTATCTCCACCACCGTCTTTAAAATACCCGGTAGTTGTTGCGTTAGCTGACATACTGTTTTGCACTCTTTCAACACCATTCCCTAATGCATCGGCTACCATGCCCGTGGTTGAGGAAACAGAGTTGATCACTGCTTTGGAAGAATTGCCAAAAACACTGGTTACTTTATAAAGAAGCGTGTTGCCACCACCTGCATGAACGATATAGTTGGCGACGGACGGAACGGTGAAGTAGCCAACAATTCCAATGATCATAAAGATTAAATAAGCCACATCAGTACTGCTGAAAAATGTGTCGCCGCTTTCGTTGATCTGACTTATATCCAATTGCAGCATCAGCTCCTGGATTTTGCCGATAATGGCACCGAAGATGTTAGCCACGGGCAACCATAAAAAGATGTTGATGTATCGTGCGAGCCAAACAGTCAGCGTATGCTGAAAGCCGTCAAACACCGCAAGCCCAAACACTAATGGCCCGAGAATGGCGAGAACAATCATGTAAAATGTTCTGATGGTGTTGATGCAAAGACCTGCCGCCTGAAATAAAATTTCCAACACCTGCGACATCCATTCTTTGATAGAATTCCTGAAGCTATAGGACGCTTTCGCCATTGCAAACTTTATATCATTGCCGACACCTTCAAACATGCCTTCATCATCACCGTTAGGGTCATCAGGATGCGTATATTTATACCATTTATCCCGGTCACCATTTCCGGTTTCGCCAACATACATCTGCCAGGCATCCGTTGTTTTTATGGCTTCTTCTTTCTGTTGCAATAAGGTGGCGATGGCCTCGTTTGAACCTTCTACCATTGCTGCAGTTCCTGTTACGGTTGGCTGCATCACGCCGTTGATTAAACCGATAACAGAAGGGAACAATAAGATTGCAATAGCAATTGCAAAGGGTCGTAACAAAGGATAAAAATCAATCGGCTCTGCATTTGCTAAATGCCGCCAAACTCTATAAGCGATATACCAGGTTGCAGCAAAGCCGGCAATACCACGACCAACACCAATTAACTGACTGCACATTGGTATCATTTGCTCATACAATTCATCAAGGGTTGATTGCATACCTTTTAAATCATCACCAAGCCCGCCTTGCGCATATATGCATACAGGCAAAACCATTCCCGTAACTGCTATTGCAGCAGTTTTCACACACATTCTCATACACTATGGTTTAGTTATTTATTCCGTAGATATTCCTGATCGTATTTACATCATTTTTTTCTCTCGCCCGTTGCAGCGCAAGTATTGTTGTGTTGTTATTGAAGTATCGCAAAAAACCAAGCCTGTCCTGCATACCGGCATCAAGCTGGTCAATCTCTTTAAGCCGCTCATCATCCGAAGCACGGAGTGCATTGTCTGTGATAACTGTTGTCAAATCACTCAGACCTTTTATACTTTGGTCTATGAGATTGTTATAAACCTTGCTGATGTAAATAATTTCATCAGGGGAAAAATTATTGTCCTGCTTGAAACGATTAAAAGAAGTTCCATACTCAGCGATAATTTTTAATTCGCAATCAATTATATCACCAACCTTCTGATATTTCTGCACAACAGGACTTGCTTTTAGCAGGCCATCCAAAAAGACTTTATGCAAATCAAAGTTGCCCTGCGAAATATCACTTACTGCATTATACCCTTCAGAAAGTATATCGTATCCTTTCATCAAATCACTGTAAATATTTTTTAGTTGACTTAGTTTTTCAACATCTAGAATTAATTGCTGAATTTCGAAGGACTGTGCTCTTGTTGTAAAACTTCCGGCCATCAACAACAAACAGGCTAATAAAATCCTTACACTACATTTCATATTCACTGTTTTATTCCGTATAATAATTTAGATGTGTTTATGTCATTGGTTCCTTTTGCGCGAGATAATGCTACGATTTGAATTGAACCCTGAAAATCTTTTGCAAAAACATATTTATCCTGTATATCAATGTACAGCTCATCAATGCGTTTCAAACGCTCCTCATCTTTCAAGGCAAGAGAATCGGTTGTTGTGAGTAGTTTCAATTCGTCTAAATCATCAGCGCATTTGTTCAGCAGGTTTGCCATTACTTTACCGATGTAATCTTTCTCGGTTGCCTGCAAATTTTCATTGTCCTGACTAAATTTTTTTATAGCATCATTTACCTGGAGGATCTGCAATAGAAGCGTTGTGATGCCATTTACTTTATCGTAGTTACCGATAGCACTGTTTACCTGCCTGAGTGAAGTAAAATTATTGTTATGCAAATCGAAATCACCATGCTTAATATCATTTACCGTACCCCAGCCTTTATCAACAATATCATATCCCTTTTTTAAATAATCGGCATACATTTCAAATGCTGCTATTTGTTGCGCTATATATTTAAGCTTTGTTTTTTTCTGATTGAACCATTCATCCCATGTTTGTGATTTTGCAGAGGAGAGGTAGAATACCGAGCAGAGCATTAATAATATTTTCATTTTTAAATCATTTTAATTTTTATTGCAACCCATACAATTGTTTTACAACATTTACCTCATTTATATCTCTTGAACGCTGAATACTTAACATCATATTTTCATTGTTGAATGCTTTGAGGTCGTTATAGTTTTCATCAATTGCATTATCCGCATCATTGATTATTTGCATTCGCTTTTCATCAGCCATTTGCGTGGTGAAGGAATTGATCACTAGAAAAAGCTGGTCAAGGTTTTTAAGGCTTTCATTTATGATGCCGGTATAAACTTTCCCCATGTATTCAATTTCATCGGCAGAAAAATGTTCATCTTGTTTAAAGAGATTATAGGCACTTTGATATTCGCTGACAAGCCTTACTTGTTTTTGTGTTATTTCTTCAATCTTGTGATAATACTCAACCGCATCTTTCACCTGCCACAGTTCATTAAAATAGTCGCCATATAAATCTTTTTGTTTTTGCACCCAATCTGAAATCACCGTGAGCTTGCTCTGCGATAGAATATTTTCCATTTCACGCTGTGCATTCTGCAACCAGATCGTTTTGTTTTGTATGCGCTGAACCTCCAGGTCAACAGCCATGATCACTTTCTTCACGCCGG
>JBDUEO010000349.1:0-4091 GCA_040002335.1 Parafilimonas sp.
AGACAAGAAATTTTATAAATGGCGCTGTTACTTATTTATCACCTTATATTTCAAGGGGTGTTATTTCTGTAGGTAGGTGAAAAACTATGCACTTATCTCAAAACAATATATCAGCTTTATTGTTTATGCAGCTAAACAATCTCAGATGGAAACTTTAAAAGGCAAGAATATATTAATAATTGGTGCTACTGGCGGTATTGGAAACAAAACGGCCAGGCTGCTGGCGGGAAGTGGGGCTAATCTTTTTCTTGCTGCAAGAAATAAAGAAAAGCTGGAGTTGCTGGCAGGTGAACTAAAACTGAGCGCTGATAAAATTTTTGCGGTAGATATCAGCAGCCCGGAAGAAGTTGCTGCATTGAAAGAAAATTTTTTCATGCAATACGCAACAATAGATGTGTTGCTGAATGCAGCAGGTATCGGTATTATTAAATCAAGCGAAGAATTAAGTGAAACAGATTTTTTAAAGGCGTTACATTATAATTTGTATGGCCCCTTTCTTTTGGTGAAAGCCTTTCTGCCAAAAATGAAAGAAACAAAAAAAGGATTGATAATTAATATTCCCGGCGTACTCGGTAAAGTTCCCATGGCGGGCGCCTCTGCTTACAGCGCTTCCAAATATGGGTTGGTGGGCATGATGCAAAGCATTCGTGAAGAAATAAAACGGACTGAAATACGCATCACCAATTTATTTCTTGGCGGTGTTGATACGCCTTTCTGGGATACGATTGACTTGAAAGTGCAGCGTGATAAAATGGTTATGGCAGATGAAGCCGCAAAAGCCATTTGGTTTTTATGCCAGCAGCCAACAAGTGGCGTTGTGAGTGAGATGGTGATTCAGCCATTTAATCACCAGGCAATTTAGCTGGGTCAATTTAATTGTGAAACAGTTTTTATACTTATGAAATTGAAGCGGGTATTCAACTGCTTTTCTATTTTGTGTTGCCAAATTATCTTCCAATTAGCAAGAGCATTGAGCAATAACCAACAACGCTTCTTTAGCGATATCTCTTGTACATCTATGCACTTTGAATTCTATATGCAACATAAGGCTAACGTTATGGGATAAACGAAATTGATGTTAGCAAGAAAGCCTTTCATTAGATGAGATTCGAATATTTTATGTCATTTATTCCATATTTACAAGTCTTAGTTATGATTTGGTTTATCATCGTTTAAAGTTGTCGCTAACGTTCAATGATTGGTGATGGGCTGGTAATAGCGAACTGCGAGTCCTAACCAAAGCTGAATATTGTTACTGAAGATGAAGGTAACAACGAAAGCTAAATTGATAGTGTCTCAGTTGAACTATTACTGATATTGAGTTTTAGCCGATTGTTCTTTCGTTAGTCAATCAATTGCCAAACCTGCTATTGCCATTATTTTTTTGCCTTAGTTTATAAAAAGTCAATATGATCAACCGCAATTGGAGAAATGTCGTTATTAATTTTCTGCCTAAAATTAGCAAATAAAGTTTTTTTATCGATACTAATCTGGGTCCATGTTCCCCAAGGTGGCTGATAGTTTGCGTCAACCTGCACCAATAGTCTTCTTGCTTTATTACCTGTCAATTTTATTGGCTTTGTCTTTTCCGCAAACTCTTTACCTAAATAAATCTTCCAGTTAGCTTGAATCTTTAAAATTGCATTTTGCTTCTCGTCTTTTGTTGGCTTATATCTTTTTGGATGGATAACAAAATCGTGGGCCTCAAATGGCCGCCATGAACTTAATTCTTCAACAAAATATTTTTCTTCATTCTTTAACTCTGGAATTAAATGTTGCAGATTACAATTGTCAACCCATTTTAAAGTCTGTAGCCAACGTTCTTGTTTGTCAAAGTCATTTGACATTGTCCAACCACTAAGAACCAATGCAACAGGTGGAGGCGAGCAGGTCATGTTATGCTGCGCCCATTTGGCTTTTAAGTCAATCGATATTTTATACCAGGTGCTTGGTTGTGGAGAAACGAAGATCATATAAAATCACATGTAACATTTGTATTTCCCAATTTACGAATATCTAAAAATCTTATACAAGAAAAATATCTGCGAATTTTGACAGATATTTATCCGCAGAAAAAAGAATCAATAAATTGCATTCATGCTGGTTGAAATTGTACCAGGGGCACGATGCCTAAATATTTCATGGGAACGCCGAAGCAACCAAAACTTTAAAAAAATTAAGATGCTTAAAAGTTTACATAATGGACTGCATAGTATCGATCCCAAAAATTCCCCGGCAATGGCTGGCAGGATACTTTCTGTAGATGCACTGCGTGGGTTTGATATGCTTTGGATAACTGGTGGCGCAACCATCTTCATTACTTTAAATGATGCGCTTCACAGCCATGTTACAGAAACTTTGGCAGCAAATATGGAACATGTGCCATGGCAGGGGTTCCATTTTCTTGACATTATAATGCCACTTTTTTTGTTTGTTACAGGAGTTTCCATGCCTTTAGCTTTTAAGAAAAGGTTGCAGAAGCCACAAGGCTCAACCCTCGTCGGGCATATTTTAAAAAGGGTAGTAATACTATGGATACTGGGCATGATTGCGCAAGGCAACCTGCTTACCTACGATTGGAGTAAAATTGCTTTTTTTTCCAATACGCTACAGGCGATTGCGGTTGGGTATTTAGTGTCCTCTTTATTTATTTTAAACCTTACCGTGTTCGCCCAGTTTCTTTGGGTGTTTGCCTTATTGCTAATTAATTTTCTTGTCCTTTACTATATTCCTGTTCCCGGTATTGGGCACGCAGTTTTAGACCCGCAGCAAAACCTTCCACTGTATATTGATAAGCTTTTATTGGGCAGCCACCAGGATGGCACCAATTATACATGGATATTGACGAGCATTGGTTTTGCCGCAACAGTTATGACGGGTGTTTTTGCTTCCTATATTCTTCAGGGTAGCATTTCCCAAAAGGGTAAACTAAAAGCTTTGTTTATAACAGGGCTGGTATTAGTTGCAGGCGGCTTGCTGCTAAACCCGGTGCAGCTCATTATTAAACATGTATGGACTACTTCATTTACCTTATTTTCCAGCGGGCTTTGTTTTCTGCTGCTGGCATTTTTTTACCTGGTGGTTGATTACTGGAAATACCAGCGCTGGGCTATGTTTTTTATTGTTGTGGGCAGCAACTCCATACTTGCCTACATGATAGGAGACCTGCATTGTTTTACTGAGATCGCCGAAGTTTTTTTATTAGGCACAAAAAGATTTTTAGGCGAGTGGTACCCCTTTGTTTTATCATTAGGCTCGTATGCCGTTTTCTGGTTGTTGTTTTATTTTCTTTATAAGAGAAAGATATTTATTAAAGTGTAGGGGTGGTTTATTTGTCATTATTCAAGACGTTTTCAATTTGGTTATAAATTGAAATTAACTTGTTATAGTTCGGATTGCTTTTGTGAAACATGAAAGAAGTGTAAAGTCTTTGAATATACGTTTCGTCAACTTTAATGCTTATGATATTATCAATTTTTACAACAAATTCTTTGTACTCAGATTTTTATACCACCTGTCTTGAAATTGTTGAAAAGGTTTCATCTACAATAAATGCAACTCAGCTCAACAGAGAATTTTCAGCCGGAACTGCTGCTGAATAGCGAACAAAAAGTTGATGAGATGCACGTCAGCACTGCTATTGCGATGAGATGTTGCCTGTAATGCTACTCGTTCGCTAAAGTCCACAACGTCGCAAAAACCAATTGAACCCTTCGTTTGAATAATGGGTAATTTATTTTATCAGGCGTATCAGTTGGCTGATGATAATCTTTATGAAAGCCGCTAAAAAACTGTATGGCTGGTATGCCTTTTTTTATAAATGAATATTGATCTGAACGGTTGATTAAATTATCCGGATTATTTTCATACAAGGTATCTAAAATCAATTGTGCGTAATTCGTATTCAGCTTAGTTAAAAGTTGCTTATTGATAACATTTTTTGAAGTGTCGCTTAAAAGAAGGTACACATAATTACTGTCAGGTTTCCTGCCTGAATAAAAACTATCAACCCGACCAAGCATATCAATATTTATAGTACAATATGTTTTATTTAATGGAATAACAGGGTGCTCAACATAAAATAAGGAACC
>JBDUEO010000350.1:0-4068 GCA_040002335.1 Parafilimonas sp.
GGCGGCAGGTTTGGAACACCTGTATAAAATATTGGCAATAAATCTACAGCACGCGGGCTATGATTATCAGGCAATAAAAGATCTCCGTAAGCATCCGGCGCTAAGGCAGTGCCTTCAAGAGCAGGATTTCCTTTTAAAGTATATAAGCCTTCTTTACCATTACGAAAATCGTAACTGCCTAAAGATTTAGTTTGAATACGTAATTGAGAAAGTCCCGGAACAGCGCCACCAAACTGGCTGTCATCCATATACAATGCTAATTCAGGATTTTCAAAATAGCCTTCGAATTGCGAATCGTCTGAAGGTGCTGCAGCATTCCATTTATCTTTCGACCCAATTGGAATAACGGCTTCATTGGTTAACGGCATGCCTAATCTTGAAACCTGTACCCATGCACCTGAACCGGTATTGGTAGCTGTTGCAGAATCAAAAGTTGTGATCGTTTGCCTGCTGGCAGATGCATAAACACCTATTACAAAATTTGGATCTAAAATGCTTGTAGCATCTTTTGTTGTTTTTCCACTTTTTTGCAAGCTGGAAATTGGTGTTTCAATAATAATAGAATGGCAATTAAATTTGGCAAGGCCATCCCGGCCAACCGGCCTGAAATTACCTACATCAAATATACCACCTAAATCAACAAAGAACGGATCATCTACCGGGCCGCAAAAAATCTTTTCACCCGTAGAAGCAGTGCTGATATCTGACATCATCAGGTCATCGTAACTGGATGCACCTAAACCTACAGTCGTGTTTTCAATTGATCTTGGGCCAATATTATTTGGCGGAACCATACCACTGCTTACAATAGTTACAAACGTTTTTCCACCATCAGTACTTTTTTCACATATATAAGTGTCTTTTAAATTTTGTTTTCCAAGCCTTATATTGAAAAAAGTGGTAGGATCCTCATTTTTTTTCTGAAATATAAACCGGTAAACAATGTCATCACCTTTTGTGGCGGTGTTATTATCTATGTGAATTTCATAACGGATCCCTTCACCAAAATTATAATAATTCGGGCCGCCTGCCGGGTGTTCAAACGGGATGTAATTCGCGATCATTACAACATTATTTGTATCGCACGGGCTGCGAAAAACATAGAGATCAGTATTATCCGCAAGTGGATCATTAGAGATTAACGGCGCCTCACGGTGAGACGATGCGTATGAAGTATAACTGCCTGCAATAACGCAAACTATTATACCTGCAAAAAGTTTTATAATTCTATTCATAATATTTTTTTTAGAAGTTAGAACCTAGCTTTTATAGAATGATCAAAGCCTCTCCACGGGGTTTGCACATAAGGGAAGTTTGCTTTGAATGTAGTATCGTTTTTTGTAACACCTGAAGTAAATGAAAGTACATTGCTCAAATCGGTTGTTACAGGGCTTTGTCCTGAACCAACTGTATAATCATCATACCATAAGCCAATGGCTGCTAATGCAACCCCGCTTACTGCCTGCAGTTCAATAGTTGTAACGTCATCTTCTAACCTTCTTCCATTAGGAAATCCATCCATATTTGGTATATCCTGCAAACTTGCATCAGCATTAAATCTTGGATCGGTAAGGCCTAAAACTGCGGCTTGTACAATTCCGTCGCTGCTAAAATCAGGGCTGTCCCTTGGTGTAGCAGGTACTGCCATATTCAGGCGAAGCATATCACCCAATGTTGGTAAAAAGTTATTGATAAAAGGTTTGCCAACAGAAAGCGGGCTGCCATCGGGTTTTCCTGTTGCCAGTTGATATGGTGGCAAATTTGGAACACCGGTATAAAAAATAGGCAGTAAATCTACAGCACGTGGACTGTGATCATCAGGCAATAATATGTTACCATAAGTAGCAGGATCAAGAGCAGTGCCTACAAGTGCAGAATTACCTTTTAAAGACCACAAACCTTCTTTACCATTACGAAAATCGTAAGTGCCTAAAGATTTTGTTTGAATACGCAATGCAGATAAAGCAGGAACAGCACCACCAAATTGGCTGTCATCCATATACAAAGCCAATTCAGGGTTTTCAAAATAAGGTTCAAAGGCAGTTTCATCAGGACTGTTTGAATATTTTGTATTCCACATATCTTTCATGCCAACAGGAATTACAGCTTCATTGGTAAGCGGCATTCCCAAACGTGAAACCTGTACCCAGTTACCTGAATAATCCTGAACACCACCTGCATTCAATGTTTTAATTTGCTGGCGGCTTGAACTTGCCCAAACACCGATAACGAAATCCGGGTCTAAAATAGTTTTAGCTGCTCCTACATTTTTGCCGTCTTTTTGTAAAAGGTTTATTGGAATTTGTAAAACGATGGAATGACAATTAAATCTTGCCAGCGCATCTTTTGGAGCATTCACCGGGTTGTTCAAAGGCCTGAAATTACCAACGTCAAAAACGCCGCCAAGATCTACAAAGAATGGATCATCAGCAGGCCCGCAAAAAACTTTTTCACCACTTGATGCAGTTGTGATAGCTGAATTAATAAGTGAATTGTACGACTGGCCTAAACCAACAGTTGAATTTTCAATTGATCTTGGGCCGATGTTGTTTGGAGGCACAATACCATTACTTACAATAATTGTAAATGTTTTGCCGCCATCTGTACTTTTTTCACAAGTATAAGTGTTCTTGATGTTTTGAAGACCCAACCTTATATTAAAAAAGGTAGTTGAATCCTGGTTTTCATGGGTGAAAGTGAACCGGTAAGTTATGTCGTCGCCGGTTGTGGTTGTTTTGTTTTTAATGTGAATTTCATAGCGAATGTTTTCACCGAAAGTGTAATAATTAGGGCCACCTTCCGGCAATTCAAAAGGAATGTAATCAGCGATAATTGTAACGGTGTTTGGCTTATCCGGGCTTCGGAAAGCATAAACGTCTGTATTATCAGCCAGCGGATCATTGGAAATTAACGGCGCCTCTCTGTGAGAAGACGCGTCAGAGTTTTTGGCAAACACTGTTAGCAGCGCAAAAAGCACTAACAGCCTTCGGCCGAGTGTGTGTAGAAATTTCATACTCATGCATCATTTTTTTGTTTGGGAAAATTTGTTTGGAGACTATATCACTATGTAAACTACGCAAATGATATGCTAATTGGATTTTTATTAAGAAGTTATTCCTGTATAGAATAAAGTGGTCTTAGTTAGGCATTTGGGTTATTACATTTGAAGGGAATTACCTGTTGCTAAGAATAAAATATACACTACTTACTAACCATTTGTTCTGCTGCAATGTCTGCCAGCTTCGGCTCTTCTGTTGTGTTAGCTGCTGTGCTTTGTCAAAACTCAAACAGCACTTCAATTCTTATAATTTTAAAAATTTGCAAGTGATTTGTCGATCGGTCTTTTGTCAACACTAATAAGTTGTCTGGAGCAATTGCCGATGAAGAAAGTAAAACCCGAACTTACAAGAATTTAGGAGTAAGTTTATTGCAATGTGACTGAATTGCGAAAAAATCTGATATTAGTGAGAGTTATTAGAAGTGTAATTCTATAATTTTCTAAACTCCTTAATAGAATAAATAATAAATGTAACTACAAAAAATAGCAGCATTAAAGGAAGCCAATAACTTAACTGACCTTTTAGAAACGCCCATCCAAATAAAAATATAGCTAATAAAAATGTCAAGCTTGAAGAAACCGTCAACCACAAAAATTCTATCAGAATTTGCCGGGATAACTTTTGCATAATTAGTGTTTATGACTTAATTAAAAATATTATTTTACCAAGGTAACCACAATAAATTACATCTGCAAATGGATTTCTGAGTCAGCGGTCTCAGTATAACAGCTAACGGACACGGTGATGTGGCAGTATTTGAAAATCGTCAGCCCATTACCGAAGCTAAATTTATAAATAAATTCATTGTTTATTCTTTTGCTCAATGCTATTCGTCGGCTGAAACTAAAACCCAATAACGAACAAAAAGTTGAGGAATATATTCGTCGCCCCGCCATATTGCCAAACACCATATTAGCTGCCATTATTAGCCAATCGTAATGTCAAAGCATTTGCAAATTCTTTCGACTTGTCAACATAAAATAAAACAGTGTCTGTGTTTTTTTTAATG
>JBDUEO010000351.1:0-3996 GCA_040002335.1 Parafilimonas sp.
TCGGATTGCGTTTTCGTACCGTAATTCCTAAAGTTTTTACCTCATCCGGCAAGGAAGGCGTTGCAATACTAACCCGGTTTTGTACATCAAGTGTTGCAATACTCGGGTCTGTTCCCAAAGAAAAATATGCGTTGATGGTTGTTCTGCCATCGCTTGTACTATTGCTTTGCAAATACGTCATTCCGGGCGAACCATTTACCTGCGTTTCTATTGGCGTAGTTACGGTTTGTTCAACCGTTTGTGCATCTGCCCCTGTAAAAGTTCCCGAAATTTGCACTTGCGGCGGCGTAATATCCGGGTACTGACCAACCGGCAAATTTGTTATTGCCAGCGTACCAATTAATACAAGTACAATTGAAATAACTATTGCAGTAACCGGTCTTCGTATAAAAGTATCTGCGATCATCTAAAAATATCTTGGTTAAGCTATTAAATTATTTGCCTGCTTTTGATTGCTGTTGGGCCGGCACCGTTGCAGATTTTTTTGTTGAATCAGATGCCAGCGCTACAACGGAACCTTGCTTTAATTTCTGAATACCATCGGTAACGATTATTTCATTAACACGTAAACTGTCTTGCACAACCGTACTATTGTTAATGTTCATTCCAGTAATAATTTTTCTTTGCGAAACCTTATTGCTGTCGCCCACTACAAAAACAAAGTATTCACCCATTTGCTCTGTAATTGCTTTTGTTGGAATAAGAATAGCATTAGAATCTTCAGTTTTTACACGCACGTTACAGGTCATTCCAGGTTTTAAAATATTTTGTGGATTTGTGAATTCCAATCTTGCACGAATAGTTCCGGTTTGCGGATCAACAGCACGATCTAATAAAGCTATTTTTCCAGGCTGATTATAAATACTTCCGTCAGCTAATGAAATAGTGAAAATTGAATCATGCGGATTCGTTCCTTGTTCCTGCAATTTTGTAAACCGCGCAATTTGCTTTTCATCAATTGCAAAGTCTATTGCCAAAGGATTATCAGAAGAAATTGTATTTAACACAAAAGTTCCTGGCGCAACCGCAGAACCTATCTTCACCTGTGAAATTCCAATTGTGCCTGAAAGTGGCGCATAAATAGTTGAATATCTTAAATTGGTTTCTACGGTACTTACATTTGCCTGTGCTGCATTTACCTGCATTTTTGCAGCATCAAGATCGGCTAAAGCATTATCAACTGTTTGGGTAGCAATGGCATCATTCTTTTCTAATTCAAGATAGCGATCGGCATTTTTTTGCGCTTTCACCACATTTGCTTTTTGCACATTTAAATTAGCAACGGCCTGGTTATAAGCGCCGGCATATTGTTGTTGATCTATCGTATATAATTTCTGTCCTTTAGTAACATGCGATCCATCCGCAAAATAAATTCCTGTTATATAACCGCTAACCTGGGCGTGAATATCAACCTGGTTTAATGCATTTATTGTTGCAGGATATGCATCAAAATAAGTTGCATTACCAGATTTTACCGTATCAACATTTACGGCAACGGGCGGAGGTGCCTGCTGCTTATCATCTTTTTTTCCGCATGATGCTGCAATTATTATTACAACAAAAAATAAAAATCGTATTAATTGTTTCATCTTATTTTCTTTCATATTTATATGCGTAGAAATTTTGCACTTTGCAAAACGGCTGTTTTACATTTAATAATTTAATGTGCCCAACGCTTTTTCAACATCAAGCTTACTGCTTAAAACTTCATACAAAGCATTTAAATAATTTACCTGTGTTGTGCGTAAATCGCTTTCTGCAATTATTACATCCAGGTAAGTTTTTACGCCGGCTTTATATTGTAAATAAATGGTATTATATACATCAGTAGCTAAATCAAGATTATCATGCTGCATATTATAATCACTTAAATAAGATTTATAATTAGATATCGCCTGAGTGTACTCTGATTGAATTGAATCGCGCAACGAAACAAAATTGTATTGCAACCTGTCTAATTGAAGATTTGCGCCACGAATTTGCCATGTTCGTTTGCCGCCCTGAAAAATTGGAAAGTCTAGCGTTAAACCAACATAAGAAGATGGAAAATTTGTAGTGTATAATTTAGAAAAACTATTGTTTGCATACGTAAGATTATAATTTCCAAAAGCAGATACCGTTGGAATAAAACTCCATTTGTAATAATCAAGATTTGCCTTTAGTAATGCTTGTTGCGTTTGCAATATTTTATATTCAATACGATTGTTGTAGTTTACCTGCTGAGCAGTATCAATAAAAATTTCACTTTGCAGTTGCAGGCTATCATATATTAAACCAAAATAAGCTGGCTGCGGATAGCCCATTAATAATTTTAATACAGAAAACTTGGCGGTAAAAGCTTCCTGGTATTGTTTCTTTTCTGCTATTGCATTGTTTAATGAAATCTGGGCTCGCTTATAATCAGTTTTATCAACAACGCCGGCTTTGTATTGATTGTATGAATCTTTTACTGTTCTGCTTAAGCGCGTTATATCCTCCTCAACCAAATTTATTTGTTGTTGAGAAAGCAGCACATCATAAAAAGCTTTGCTCACATCAAGCACAACATAAATTTTATTATTGGCAGTAAATTGCTTTGCCTGTGTGCGCACCTGCGTTGCTGTTTTACTTGCCAGCAAAACATCAGGATTAAAAATGTTTTGATTTACTGAAAAATATGCTGAGGAAAAATTCTTTTGCGCCGTAGAAACTGCCATTCCACCGATAATTGATTTCGGAGTTTTAAAATAGTGTTCAAGTGTATAATCAAATGAAATTTGCGGATACCAGTCTGCCAACCTTGTTTTAATTTCAGCATCAACAATTTTTTCATCAATTAAAGCCTGGTTTGTTGTGGGCTGATGTGTTAAAGCATATTGCACGCATTGCTGAAGTGTTGCATCTGTAAAAACAGAATCTTCTTTTTGCTGCGCATTTGCTGTTGTAATAAAAAAAATCGAAATCAAAAAACAGATTACCGGGTGCTTGCTCATATATCCTTAATCTTCTAAAGCTTTAATTTAAAGTATATTGAATACTAAAAATTTTAAGCTAATTGAGGCGCAAAAGTAACAAATGAAATTAAACAGTTGTTTAATTTTTTTAGTATTTAAAGTAAACTATAACATTGTGTTTACTTAAAGGATCTGTTGTGGATTGTTGATTAACCGTTAAGTTTTATGCAACTATATTTTTGTATGAATGCCATTCAATCAAATTCTAAATCTTCAAATGTTGTACTTTTATTTTTCAACGATTGATAAAAACAAATGGAAGTAAAACGTCTTTTTGATTGCATAGAACACCAACTGCAGCATTTTCCTAAAACCGATATGCTTAACGCAAAAGTGAATGGAGAATGGAAAAGTTACAGCACATCTGGAGTAAAAAAAATTGTTGATGAATTAAGCGCAGGTTTAATAGAGCTTGGCATTAGCGGTAATGATATGAGTGATGAAGGCACTGATAAAATCGGCATCATCAGCAATAACAGGCCTGAATGGATTTTTACTGATCTTGCTGTACAGCAAACAGGCGCTGTATTAGTTCCGGTGTATCCAACAACAAGCATTAATGAACTGCAGTTTATTTTAAATGATGCTTTGGTAAAATACATGTTTGTAAGCAGCCAGGAATTGTTTGATAAAGTGCAAAGCATAAAGGCTGCTGTTCCGTCATTAAAAAAAATATTTTCGTTTGATGAAATAAATAATGTTGATAACTGGACTATTATTTCTGCCCTTGCAACAGATGCCTCAAAAGCAAAACTTGATGAACTAAAAAATTCTATTTCACCGGATAATGTTGCTACAATAATTTACACATCGGGCACAACCGGCACACCAAAAGGTGTAATGCTTACACACACAAATATTTATACGGATGTGGCTTATAGTAAAGTAAGTTTCCCTTTTATTGATGAACCTTTTAAAGTTTTAAGCTTTCTTCCGCTCAATCATATTTTCGAAAAATGCGTTAGTTATATTTATTTGTTTAGTGGCAATGGAATTTATTATG
>JBDUEO010000352.1:0-3987 GCA_040002335.1 Parafilimonas sp.
GGAAAAGCAAAACCAGGAATATCTTAATTCAACGATTGAAAATACGATTGCAACGGTGATGACGCAATACTATGATGTGGTGCGCCAGCAAAGTTATATGCGCACTTTGGATACATCAATTACGGTGGAACAAAAACAGTTGAACATTGTGCAAACACAGGTAAATGTTGGCCTTGCTAATAATGCTGATCTTTTTCAAACACAACTTGATTTAAATTCATTATTACAACAAAAACAATCGCAACAATTAATTATTGAACAGGCGAAAACAACCTTGCTTACAACGCTTACATTAAAGCCTGACAGCGCTGTTTTTATAGAAGACACCATTATTGTTGATTCATCTTTAATGCTTGAAAATGTGCTGGATAATATTGGCCGCAGTGCAGATGTAATTGCAGCCGGAATGCAAATCACCATTAACCAATTACTGGAAAAACAAACCGCGGCGGAACGTTATCCATCAGTGTATGCAAACGCCGGTTATAATTATAACCGTTCGCAAACCGCCGCCGGAAATGTGTTGCTGAATCAGAATTACGGGCCTTATATTGGATTGAGTTTAACGGTGCCGATCTATAATGGAAGCATTTATAAAAGGCAACAACGTGTGGCAGCAATTAATACAAAAAATGCTGTGCTTGATCAAAATATTTTAGTGCGTGATAATACTTCAAATGCAGTAAAAAATTACCAGGCATATCAAAATTCTTTACAGCAATTACAAACACAACGCGAAAGCTATGAGTTGGCAAAAAGATTGCTTGATTTGGTTTTATTAAAATTTCAATTGCGTGTTGCTACCATTGTTGATGTAAAAAATGCAGAGCAGAGTTTTGAAAATGCCGGCTATCTTTTGGTTAATTTAAGTTATACTGCTAAGGCCGCAGAAATTGAAATGAAACGATTGACAAACCAATTGAGTTTTTAGACCTCACCCAACCCTCTCCAAAGGAGAGGGGGGCAAGAAGATAGTGCATTAATAATAAGGTTCTAAATTGTTTCGGATATATAAAATCTCTCCTTTGGAGAGGATTTAGGTGAGGTAGTCTTTCTTACTCCAAACAACATTTCTTTGTTTTAAATCACTCATTACAAAGTTGAAAGCTGGTAAACTAAGTTCAAACTTATTTTGCGTTTTGATTCTTTAAATAAACTTTTTTAAAATCTGCGATAAATAAAGTTGTTCTATATTTTGCTCCAATATTATTTAAATGGTACGGAGTATTAAACATAAGTGAATCGGGCATCATGTAGCGTTCGGGCGTTCCTAAAATCGTTAAACCTGATTCATTTAATTCTTTCTGAACTTTAGCAATTTGATTTTTGAGGTTATGATATGTAGTGTCTTGTAAACATGGGTAAGATAAATATAAACTAGCTTTTTTTTGATATAGTAATGATTGAAAAATTTTGATTTGTTTTATCACCTCGTTATTAAAATCATTTTCAGATGCACTCATTTCATAAGGTGCAAAAGGCTCCTTCTTATTGCCTCTGTAAAGAGAAGAAATATCTCCGAACTTATTGTATGCTCTGGATGAATATACACCCTGTTCAAGCACATATTTATGTTCTTCAATATCAAACTTAGATAATGAATATTTAGGTGCGAATGAAGCCAGGCTCAAAAGCTGAGGAATATTCATAAGCTTGATTTTTGATTTATCAGCATCAAAAATTAAATGAAACAATTCTTCTGAAGTAAAATTATAATTTCGATAAAAGTGTTCATATTCAGGAACAAGAATAATAATGTCACCATTTCTTACATACTGTAAGGTATTATCCATCATAAATTTTAGTCCAAGAGAAGCATGTATTGCAGTGTTAACAGGATTTAGATGCAATGAATCTTTTATCATTTGACTGTTTAATCCAAAGCTTAAATTAGAACCGCCAACGAAAATAATTCTTGGTGATGCTGTATTGCGTAACAAAGAATCTTTTGTTTTGCTGATCATTACCATAGATCTTGAATTTCTTAAGGTTACAGGCAGCAGCAAACCTGCCGTTATAACCGCTATAATTGGTAAAACAAACAGGATGAATTTTAATAAAAATTTTTTCATTTCTATGCTAAAACTGAAAGTAAATAAATTGCTGTTCTTTTCCTGCAAACCAAAATATTGAAAATACAATCAGGTAATAAAAAGCATATCGCCAGAACCTTGATTTTTGACCAATGGCTGCAATAGCATATTTATTTTCCCTTCCCATCCATTCGATTAACATACATAAACAAATTAAAATGACTATAACGTTAAACGCTATTGTGGTACCAACAAAATAACTTTTATCCGGAAACGTAAACAATGAATTGGAAAAAATCCCTTTTAAATAATTCATTGCTTCCGCAATATTTTTTGCTCTAAAAAATATCCAGGCCAATACAGTTAGCGTAAACGTTAATAGCATTGAGAAGAATTCTTTGAATGATGGAAGTACTTTTCCTTGGGCTATAATGTCAAGATTATTGCGGTTTCTGTTAGTTAATAAAAGTGGTAAAAAATAAATTGCATTTAATGCGCCCCAGATAATAAATGTCCAATTTGCTCCATGCCAAAATCCACTTACAACAAAGATTATGAACGTGTTTCTAATTTTCATCCATGTGCCACCTTTGCTTCCGCCTAATGGAATATATAAATAGTCTCTGAACCATGATGATAATGAGATATGCCATCTTCTCCAAAATTCTGCAATGTCTCTTGAAAAATATGGGAACGCAAAATTCTGCAAAAGTTCTATACCGAATAATTTTGCAGTACCTATTGCAATATCTGAATAGCCAGAAAAGTCCGCATAAATTTGAAATGTGAAAAATAAAGCCCCAATAACTAATACACTTCCCGGATAGTTTCCCGGATTATTAAAAATTAAATTAGCACAGGAAGCACAGTTATCAGCAATTACAATTTTCTTAAATAAACCCCATAAAATTTGCTTTAAACCGTCAACCGCTTTGGTATAATCAAATTTTCTTTCTTTTTTAACTTGAGGTAAAAGATGTGTTGCTCTTTCAATTGGACCAGCAACAAGCAATGGAAAAAAGCTTACAAATACAGCATAATCAACAATGTTTTTTTCAGCATTTATGCGACCTTTATATACGTCTATCACATAAGACAATCCATGAAAAGTATAAAAAGATATACCTACAGGAAGAATTACATTTAAAGTAAACGGATCTATGTGAAAACCAATTAGCGATGCAGCATTAGTAAAAGATTCAGCAAAGAAATTATAATACTTAAAGACACCTAAAAAACCCAGGTTTACAGTAATACTTACCCAGAACCAAAATCGTTTATTTTTTTGGTTATTGCTTACTGACATTTTTAAACCTGTGCAATAATCTAAAAAGGTAGAAAACATTAGCAGAAATAAGAAATGCCAATTCCAACAGGCATAAAAAAAATAACTGGCTATAAGTAATAAAATATTCTGCCACTTCAAATTCTTCTTTGCTATCAACCAATACAGAAAAAAAACTATCGGCAAAAAAATTGCAAAGTCAATTGAATTAAAAAGCATTTAATAGATTGGTTTAGTGCTTCAACGCGCAATTATGTGGTTATGATTTATACCTATATAGCAGTCACAAATCTATAAGAAAGTTTTTAGTTGATTAATATTTTCAACTATACTCTTTATTACTCCACACAACATTTCTATCTTTTAAATAATTCATTACAAAGTCGAAAGCTGCTTTGTGTTTGCCAACAAGTTCCGGCGGGAAAACACCTTTTTCATTAAATAAATTTTTTGCAATAAGATTTGCAGAAGCTGTGCAAGTATAGCCTGTTGTGCGGCTCATTGATGAAGTTTTGGTTGATGCATCATAGCGATCAAGCAAATTATATTCAATTGTTTTTTCTGCTGATATCAAAATAACTTTCATCACTGTTAGTTCTTCTTCTTCATCATTTAATTTCCATTCATTAAACAAAATTTTTGAAGTGAATTGCAACGGCGAAATTTTAT
>JBDUEO010000353.1:0-3980 GCA_040002335.1 Parafilimonas sp.
TTTCTTCAATTGAACTGTTAGAAATATTGTGTGCCATATTTCTTTTTTGTTGAAAGCCGAAATCAAGAATTTCGCCAATCTCATTCAGCTTTCCACGCAACAAAGCTTCTTTCATTCTGCGCGCCTGTTCTTTTAATTGATGCATTGCTTCAATTGATTTTTCATTTCTTTCCAACACATTTTTTTGTTGTTCTTTAATAATGGTTGCAGACTCGCGGCTTGTTGATGTAAAGTATAAAACCAGGTTATTTTCCAACTCCTGCAAATACTCTTTACGAATGCGCAAAGGATTTACGATTACTTTATCATCTTCATAAAACTCCATAAAGTTTACACCACCAAATGTTGCAGCATATTGATCTTGTTTGCCGCCTGCCAACTGCAAATCTTTGCGTTCAATTTCATATGCGTAATGTGCAATATCGTATTCGCCCAAAGGCAGTTTGAGCATTTCAGTAAAAGCACCAATAATTGCTACCATTAATGTAGATGAAGTTCCCAAACCACTTCCGGCGGGTGCATCAACATAGGTAGTTAAAGAAAAATTTTTATTGGGAATGCCAAAATCTTTTTGAATGCGGTTGAACACACCTTTGTGCAAATCGAGCGTTCCATTTATTGGTAAAGATTCATTGCAATCAAGTAACTGTTCTTCTTTGCGATCCATCGCCTGTATAATAATTCCATTTTTATTTGGCTCTATAACCGCGTGTGCATAATGCGAAATGGTGGCGTTTAAAATAGCACCGCCAAATTCATCGCTGTACGGAGAAACATCTGTGCCGCCGCCAGCCAAACCAATTCTTAAAGGAGCTCTGCTTCTGTAGATCATTTTATTAATTCAAAATTTTAAAGGGTAAAATTCAAAAAAGAATAAACACTAACTATTTTTATTTTTTAATTTTACTTTTGAATTATTTAGCAAGCTGTTTAATAGTTTCAACTAAAATATCCCAGCTATATTTCTTTTTTTCTTCGCGCAAATGTGGTAAAAAGAATGCTTCGCCTATGTTATACAATTCCTTAATTTTTTCTGCAATACTTTCTGCATTTGGCTCCGCAACCAATCCAACTTTTCCATTTGGCACCAGTGAAGGTAAGCCGCCAACATTTGTTACGAGCATTGGTTTTTCAAAGTGATAGGCGAGCGGCGTAACGCCGCTTTGCGTTGCATTGCGATATGGCTGAACAACAAAATCTGCCGCGCTTAAGTAATATTTCACTTCGCTGTCATTAATAAAATTTGTTCTTAAAATTGTGTTCGATTGAAGATTATTTTTTTCAATGATGTCATCATATAATTTCCGGTCTTCATAAAATTCGCCGGCAATTAATAATTTAGGAATTGGGAATTGTGAATCAGGAATTTGATTTTTTAGTAAAGCCATTGCTTGCAATAAAATATCAAGGCCCTTATATTTTCTTATAAAACCAAAGAATAAAATTATTTTATCGTTAGGGTTTAAGCTTAAGTATTTTCTGGCTTCAGCTTTATTAACCTGTTCACCAAAATTATCATATAAAGGATGCACAATTTTTTGCGCTGGTTTGTTGGTGAATAATCTTAAATCATCCAACACCTTTTCACTCATCGTTACAAATGCATCAACGGGTTTTAAAAAATAAGAAGTGAACTGTTTATCGCCAATTCTTTTTTCATGCGGCAAAATATTATCGGCAATGCATACAATTTTTGTATAACGATTTTTTTTCGCTCTTCTTAAAATTGTTCCTAAACACGGGCCCATAAGCGGCAACCAATAACGTACAATAATAATATCAGGTTGTATTTTTTTTAGTTCATTTCCAACCTTAATCCAGTTCAATGGATTGATAGAATTAATGCAAACTTTTATATTCAAATCTTTTGGTGCAGGTTCGGTTGAAAGTTGTGAAGTTCCCGGAAATAAAAATGATGGATACTGAAGCGAGAAAGTATAAATAGTTGTATCAAAATGCTGCGATTGAAATGCTCTTGCCAGTCTTTCATCAAACGATGCAAGGCCGCCACGCAGCGGATGTGCGGGTCCAATGATTACAATTGATGGCATTAATTAATTCCAATTTTTCTTTCAATAAGATAATTATTGCGGTCGGGCGCATTGCGCACTAAAAGCTCTGCAAGAAAACCTGTAAGAAACAGTTGCATCCCAATTATCATAACCGCAAGTGCAATATAGAAAAGCGGTTTATTGGTAAGGCTATATTCTTTGTGCGAAAACTTTTCAATTATTAAATACAAGCTGCTTAATGAACCAAACATAAAAAACAATGTTCCATATAATCCAAAAAAATGCATTGGCCTTTTACTAAAACGGCCAACAAAAGTTAATGTTGAAAGATCGAGAAAACCGTTAATAAATCTTTCCCAGCCAAACTTTGTTACGCCATATTTTCTTGGGCGGTGTTCAACAACTTTTTCGCCTATTTTTCTAAAGCCAGCCCATTTTGCAAGGACAGGAATATTGCGGTGCATTTCGCCATATACTTCAATACTTTTTACAACTTTTCTGCGGTAAGCTTTAAGGCCGCAATTAAAATCGTGCAGCTTTATTCCTGAAATACTTCTTGCCGCTGCATTAAAAATTTTAGAAGGAAGATTTTTTGTAAGTTTATTATCAAACCTTTTTTTCTTCCAGCCGCTAACCAAATCAAAATTATCTTCACGAATCATTCTGCGCAATTCTGGAATCTCATCCGGAGAATCCTGCATATCTGCATCCATCGTTATTACAACATTGCCTTTTGCAGCTTTAAAACCTTCATTTAATGCAGCAGATTTTCCGTAATTGCGCTGAAATTTTATGCCTTTTATATTTGAATTAACTGCGCTGATTCTTTCAATCACATCCCAACTGCTGTCTGTACTTCCATCATCAATCATAATTATTTCATACGAATAATTATTTGTATTTACTACACGCACAATCCAATCGCATAATTCAGGTACCGATTCTTCTTCGTTATATAAAGGAATTACTATTGATAGATCCATTTAATTAAATTGGTTGATTTGCGAAAGGATCCTGCGGCTTTTTCTTTGCAACCGCAGCGCCAATTAAAGAACTTATTAAACCCATAATTGCGAAAAAAAATATAATTCCAACAACAGCGAATAATGTAAAATGATCTTTCATCATACTTATTGTTTGTTGAATCTGGCTATCTGAAGCTTTTCCATCTGCTTCCATTTTCTGCCTCGTAACTTCTATACTTTTATCAACCATATCAGGAAACAACAAATTAAAAGCAAGTACAGTATAAACTAATATTATAACTGTAATAACGGCGGTTGTTTTAAAACCATGCGCAAAAACATTTCCAAAAGTTACATTCGCATTTAATTGATTTGAGTAATTTATACAAGCCCAGATTATGCCTGCTAAAAAGAGTACATATTGTACATACTGAAGATTTGGGTGCTGCATATTGTCAACAAAATATAATATCAAACCATATACAATTAATACGAGTGAAATAATAAGCCCTTTTATCTGAGGCGAAGTAACTTTCGTTTCCATAAAAATTATTTAGTTGTTTAAAATTAAATTTCCTTTTGAAATTATACCAATAACATTTCCCTGCAAAGGCACATTAATAAAAGCAGAATTAAAAGACTTACTTTTTATATTTTCTTTTTGTAAAGTGAAATCTGTTTTATTGAACAAAGTAAGTTCTGCCTGTTTCCCTTCTTCAATTTTTATTTCGTGCAAGCCAAATATTTTTCTTGCATTGATTGAAAAAAGCGCGGCAATTTTTTCTGCAGATAAATTGGGTAAAACAGTTTGAACTGCAGCATAAGAAGTTTGTAAGCCAATCATTCCAAATTTAGCATATTCAAATTCACAAACTTTATCGTCCCAATCCTGCGGCAAATGGTGTGATGCAATGCAATCAATAAAACCATCTGCCACAGCTTGCCGTAAAGCAAGCATGTCGCTTCGTTTCCGCACAGGCGGATTTACTTTTAAATTGGTATC
>JBDUEO010000354.1:0-3979 GCA_040002335.1 Parafilimonas sp.
GATACAAACAAACCTGTTGATACAACAGCCAATACACCTGACACATCAAAATGCTCTGCTAATAAATAAGATGCAAACGGTGTAAGAAATGTAAGGGTAACTTCAATAACAGGATCGCAAATAAATTTTTTATGAATGATGTAAATAATATACCCAATCGCAAGGCCAATGCCGATGCCTGCTGCACCAACCCATAAAAAATTTAAGCCCGCCTGCCAAAAAATAAAATTGCCTGCAGCAATTGCTGTTAATGCATACCGGTAAGCAATTAAACCGCTGGCATCATTTACAAGACTTTCACCTTCCAATATGGCATTTATGCGTGGGCTTAAACCAAGCCCTTTTGTTACCGATGTTGCTGCCACGGCATCAGAAGGAGAAACAATTGCACCAATAAGAAATGATACTGGCCACGTGATACCCGGAATAATATAATGCGCTGTTATTGCTACCAATGCAGTTGTTAGAAACACCAATCCTATTGAAGCAAGGCCGATAGGCCTGATGGCAGCTTTAAAGTCGTGCCAGCTTGCGTTCCATGCAGCGCCATATAATAAAGGCGGTAAAAAAATAAGGAACACAACATCAGGACTTAAAGTAATTACCGGCAACGATGGAATTAAGCTAATAACAACACCTGATAAAACAAGTATAATTGGAAAGGGAAATTTATATTTATTACTTATTACGCCTAAAAAAGTAATCGCAAAAAGCAGTATAACAATGATGCTCACATTTTCCATATTTTAAAAATAAGGCTATTCAATTTAAATATGAAATGATGCAAACAAGAACAGTAATATCATAAAAAAATAATATTGCAACGGGTGTGTTTAATGATATTCATTTTAATACAAAAGGAGAGAAGATTATAATGAAAAATTGCTTCGATTTGATTAAAAGTTATTTAAATAAAACTTGTGTTGAATAAAGAAGTTATTGCGTCAGCACGCACAATAAAAACATATAATTGTCAACTAAAAATCCTTCATAACCCCAGCATTCGCCGCTGTATATTTAATATTGTTTAACGTCTTCAAACTGATAATAAAAATTTCATCATAATTTATTATCTCTAATAAATCATTATTTTTAATAACTATTTCAATCTAAATCTTTGAATCATCAACTCAAATTATTAATTACATAATACCATGGCACTTTTATATTCTATAATAACATTCTTATTTGGTTTTATTCTTGCATGGCTTATTAAAAAACAAACAAAAGGGCAAACACCTGATGTAGAAAATGTGAAGCTGAATGCTTCATTGGAAACAGAAAAGAATTTAGCTGTAAATAACAATGCTAAGCTTCAAGATCAAATAGATAAACTACAACAGCAATTGCGTGCTATAAGCAATGATTCATCTGCCAAAGACGCAAAAATTGAGGCTGAAATAAATAATACCAAAGCTATTCGTGACCAACTCCAAAAGATTGAACAACGATTCAATGACGCAACTGCTACTATAAACAGTTTGGATAAACAAAAAAGTTATTTAGATGCGGAACTGAAATATAAAAGCGAACAGCTTCTAAATCAAAAAAATGAAATTGAAAACATCGGAAAACAGTTTGAATCAGAGTTTAAGGTGCTTGCTCAAAATATATTGAATGAGAAAACAAAAACATTTAATGAACACCAGGAAAAATCACTAACAGATATTCTTAAACCATTAAAAGAGAATATTGAAAGTTTTAAAACAGAAATTGGTGGAAGATATGATGCTGAAAGTAAAGAACGCATAAGCCTTAAAGAACAAATAAAATTAATAACTGAAACCAATAAATTATTATCAGACCAGGCAAATAATCTAACTAATGCTTTGCGTGGCCAGGTAAAGCAGCAGGGCAATTGGGGCGAAATGATTTTGGAAAGTATTTTGGAATTTGCAGGCCTAACAAAAGATTTGCATTATACAGTTCAGGAACGTTTAACAAACGAAGATGGGCAGGCTTTTTTGCCAGATGTACTTGTAAAATACCCTGATGGAAGAACAATTGTAATTGACTCCAAAGTTTCCTTGTTGCATTATGAAGAATATTGCGCCTGTAAAGAAGTTGAGCATCAGCAGAAATGCCTTCAGCAATTAATTAATTCTATTTATTCCCACATAAATAATTTAAGCAGCAAAGATTACCAGCAAAAAGCAAATGCTTTAGATTTTGTAATGCTTTTTATACCTGTTGAAGGTGCATACATTACAGCCATGCAAAATGATATGGCTATGTGGCAACATGCATATAAGAAAAGGGTTGTGTTAATAAGCCCGACTAATCTTATACCTGCAATGAAGTTAGTATATGATTTATGGAAAAAAGATGACATAAATAAAGACGCTCAAATTATTGCAGATAAAGCTGTGAAGATTTATGAAAAACTTGCGGCATTTGTAGAAGACTTTGAAAAGGTAGGAGTACAAATTCAAAAAGCTGCAAGTGTATTTAATGATGCAGAAAAGAAATTATATACCGGCAAAGGAAATTTGTTGGCGCAAGCCAGCCAGATGAAAGCGAAACTTAAACATGACAAACCAAATCGTGAATTGCCATCGGCTTTAACTGAACATGCAATTGTAGAAGATGAAATGCCAGATGAAATAATTAATCCATAAACCAATTGCTAATATGTATTTAGGTGAAATAGATTTTGTTTATATGCCTGTAATCAATTTTGCCATGCAGCAAAACCACGTACCGGTAATAAAAAAATTCAGCGCAAAAAATATAAGTGATAAAGATTTAGACAATGTAACAATCTCAATTAAATCTGATCCTGATTTTGCATTAGTGTATGAACACAAGATTGATGTAATCAGGAAAGATGAAGTGGTTGAACTTACTTCAATCAACTTTAAACTATCAGCTAAATATTTAGCAGAACTTACAGAACGTGTTTCAGGTAATATTACCTTAACTATTTCCACAGACAATCAACAAATATTCAATGAAAATTATACGATAGATTTATTAGCCTACGATCAATGGAATGGCATAACAATGTTGCCTGAACTTTTATGCACGTTCGTTACACCTAATCATCCGAAATTACCAAAACTCATATTACGTGCCTCTGAAATTTTAGGTAACTGGACAGGCAACCCTTCATTTGATGCGTATCAAAGCCGTAATCCTGATCGTGTAAAAAAACAAATGGCTGCTATTTATGAAGCCATTGCTGAAATGAAAATTGTGTATTGCACTGTACCCGCAAGTTTTGAAGAAACGGGTCAACGTATACGCATGTGTGATACGATTTTTTCAACGCACATGGGCAACTGTCTTGACTTATCATTATTGTATGCTGCATGTCTTGAAGCTGTTGGTCTTCATCCTCTGATAATAATTATTAAAGGTCACGCTTTTGCAGGCGGCTGGCTTGTTGAAGAATCTTTTGCTGATGCTATGAATGATGATGCTTCATTAATTACAAAAAGAACTGCACAGGGCATAAATGATATTTTACTCATAGAAGCAACATGCATGAATGCAGGTAACAATAACCAGTTTGATGATTCTGTGTCTTCTGCAAATTTTAAAATGATTAATGAAGAAGAATTTCTTTTATTCATTGATGTAAAGCGTTCAAGATTCAGCGGTATAAGACCATTGCCGCTAAGGCTTAAAACAGAAGATGGCTGGCAAATTGTTGAAGAGAAATTCAATGCAAGAAATAATGGTTTACCTGAAGAAATTATTCCCGGTGTAAAGCTTATCAATGTTGAAAAAACCGATGTTTCAAAACAAACAGTTTGGGAAAGAAAGTTGCTTGATCTTACATTAAGAAACAGCTTGCTTAATCTTCGCATTACAAAAATTACAATTCAGTTTATAGGTTTAAATCTGTCAAAATTTGAAGATGCTTTGGCAAAAGGCGAGGAGTTACAAATTTTATCAAGACCAACAGACTGGGATAATCCGTTGCGGAGTGCCGGCGTTTATCAATCCATTAATCAAAGTGATCCTGTGCTGGATT
>JBDUEO010000355.1:0-3978 GCA_040002335.1 Parafilimonas sp.
CCAAGATCATTTAAAGGGGTACTGATATTGGTATTGCGCACACCATCTTCACTCGCCGCATTTACTTTTTGCAAATCGGGTGTATTGTTTTTTGTACAGGATAGTAATACTAATAAAATACAAGTAAGGGAAGCGGTTTTAGTTCTCATAACTTTTGGTTTATTGGCAGATTAAAAATGAAGTTAATTGAATACTTTCAAAAATGTTATGAAAAAATATATCTTTCATAAAAATACGATGAAGCGTATTATAAATGTAAGTCGTGAAGACAGCTTAAACTGCTAAAATTGTTTATGGCAAAGAGTTTTAGAAAAATTGAGTTGTATAAAAAAAGAAGATCTTTTAGAAAGATCTTCTTAAGTGGGAGTTGACGGGTTCGAACCGCCGACCCTCTGCTTGTAAGGCAGATGCTCTGAACCAGCTGAGCTAAACTCCCTTTTTTATTGGGTTGCAAATATATGCGCTGAATATTTCTGCTCAAAGTTTTTTCTTTTTAGAATAGCCGCACAGTCACCTCAGAAAAGCAATAATTTATATTTTAAACAATTTTTCTTTTGCCTTTAAACTATCATTAAAGATCATTGTCTGCCTTCACTCTTTATAGCGTGATTTAATCACTGCCCCCGCCGCAAATAAAATTTAGCACATGATGCAAGTGTACTTTTTTCTGTAAACTAAAATAAAAAATATGAAAAGTAAACTAAGCAGGTTTTTACCCGCTGCTGCACTCCTATGTATCGCATTCGCATCTTGTAAAAAAAATGATCAGTCAATTCCACAACCTTCATCGCAGGCAACTACTGCATCAATGCTGCTCTCTGCGAATAATACCATTACAAATGGAGGCAGCCAGCAAATGGAAGCAGTATCAGATGTAGTTGGAAGCAGCATAGTGATGGCCGGAGATTCATCAGATTGCCGAATGGTAACATTCAGCCCGTCCCGAACCATGTACCCTCATCTTAAAACGGTTGATTTCGGAACCGGATGTGCAGGAATTGACGGCAGATTTCGGAGCGGAAAAAAATTAATTACTGTTTATGCCGATTGGCAAACAGCGCCTGCAGGCACGCTTATAAGCCAAACAACTTTCAGTGATTTTTACGTTGACAGCGTGAATGTTTCGGGTAATGTAAAAGTGTATATTGATACAGCCGCTTCACCCGGCCCGCTGGCTTTAAAAATTGTTGCCAACAAAACATTTACCGATTCAAAAGGTAATACCTCAACTTTTATTTCAACGGATTATTGCCTGCAAACTGCTGGCAGCGCTACCACCACCAAAGAAGATAATGTTTACCAGATAACCGGAGGCGCAACGGGCACAGAAGTATTAGATGGCTCGCTGGCAGTAAGCTGGACATCAACCATTGATCCATCCGATCCGGTTATTAAAATGGGTGATTGTATGTATCGCTCAAAAGGCGGTCTTATAATTCAATTAACTTTAGAAGGCAGTTCAGTATTTAATGAATATCTTAATTACGGCGATGGCACCTGCGATAATAATGCCACCATAACTATAAATAACGGCACACCTCAACAGGTTACACTCCCTTTATATTTCTGGCCCTTAAGTCTGTAATTAAAAAAGTTATAATTTTTTCATAGTCACTTGTTAAAAGCAAACTGTTTTTCAGTTTGCTTTTAACATTTATGCCAGCTTATGCAAGTATTGTGGAAAACGATTTTTACCAGCTCTTTCTTTAATTCTAACTTTGAATTGAATTATGAAATCAATAGAAACGCAGCTTAATAAATTACAACAATTACTTTCTGAAAGTGAATACAGCATGCGTTATGAACGCGGCACATTTCAAAGCGGATGGTGTTTGCTTGAGCAAAAAAAAATTATAGTGCTGAATAAGTTTCTTGATACAGAAGGAAGGGTTAATATATTACTTGATATCATACCGCAAATACAAATAGATTTTGATAAACTTACGCTAGAAAGTCAGAAACTATATTCAACAATAATCAGTAAAGAACAGCAAACAATCATGCAATTTTAATGTGATGAATTAGATTTGCCATGTGGCTTCTTCTAAATTAAAAATCACGTTTCTTGGTACAGGCACCAGTACAGGCATTCCTATGATTGGGTGTAGCTGCGAAGTTTGCACATCGGCCAACAAAAAAGATAAACGTTTACGTTCAAGTATTTTGGTTGAATCTTCAACCACTACTATTGTTGTTGATACAACGCCGGATTTTCGTTACCAAATGTTACGCATCAACAATATAAAACTGGATGCTGTACTTTTTACGCATCCGCATAAAGATCATATTGCAGGTTTGGATGATGTACGCGCTTATAATTTCTTTCAGCAAAAACCAATGGACGTGTATGCGAATGCGTTAACAACAGAAGCGCTTAAACGTGAATTTGCTTATGTGTTTGCAGATAAAAAATATCCCGGTATTCCGCAAATAAATTTGCATACGATTGATGCTACACCTTTTGTAATTGGCGATATTCCCGTTTTGCCTTTTACTGTTTGGCACCATAAAATGCCGGTGCTTGGCTTTCGGTTTAACAACTTTACTTATATTACTGATGCAAACCGCATTGATGAACCCGTAAAAGAAAAAATAAAAGGTTCTGAGGTAATTGTATTAAATGCGTTAAGAAATGAACAGCATATTTCTCACTTTACTTTGCCTGAAGCAATTGCCATGGTGCAGGAACTAAAAATTCCGGAAGCTTATTTTACGCATATCAGCCACCAGTTGGGGAAACATGATGACGTGGAAAAAACGTTACCGCCGGGCATTCATCTTGGTTATGATGGATTAATGTTGTATGTTTAATATCTGGTTTTCAACTCTGTTATATGCAAAATAATACCTGGAAAGAATGGTTGGTTTTTACAAAAAGAGACAGGAATGCCGCCATCATACTGCTTTCAATTTTAAGCTCTGTAATCTTATTGCCTTATTTTTTGCCGGCAAAGAAGCTGGAAATTAATATTGATAGAAATTTGCAACAGCAGCTTGATGCATACAAGCAGGAAAATGTTTCTGAAAAATCTACTTCTTATATTTCTGCAGTTGATACGATTGTAAATGATACGGCTAAAAAAGCACTGTTCTTTTTTGATCCAAATACTTTAAATGAAGATGGTTTTGAAAAAATTGGGTTGCCGCAAAAAGCCATTCACACTTTAATTAATTACAGAAATAAAGGTGGTTATTTTAAAACGGCTGAAGATATTCGTAAAATTTATGGTCTTTCTAAATCGGATGCAGACAGACTGATTCCATATGTGCGTATTGCGGCATCAAACAAAAACGAAAAACCGGAAATCAAAAAATATGAGCAACCAAATGCTGCGCAACTTCATCAATATAAAAAAATAAATATTAATACAGCAACGGTTGAAGATTGGAAAGCATTTCCGGGCATTGGCGATATTCTTGCCGCACGCATTTTAAAATTCAAAACAAGTATTGGCGGTTTTAAATCGGTGGAGCAGGTTGGTAAAACCTATGGTTTAAGCGACAGCGTTTTTCAATCAATAAAACCATATTTATTATTGAAAGATTCTTCAGCAACAAATCCATAAAAAATTTATTCGATTAAATGGTCGTAATCCTATAGTTTTGCGAGCTAACAAACGTTAGTTTTAATGATGGTAATGGAAGATGTAACACAACAGGTAGCAGAAACTGCAAAAGACTTTGCAGCAAGGTATATTAAGCCACATGTAATGGAATGGGATGAATCGCAGAAATTTCCTGCTCATATATTTCACGAAATGGGGCATTTAGGTTTAATGGGTGTTTTGGTTCCTGAAGAATATGGCGGTTCTGGCTTAGGTTATACAGAATATAAAGCGATCATTGAAGAAATTTCAAAAGTTTGCGGTTCAATTGGTTTAAGTCTTGCTGCGCATAATTCTCTTTGTACCGGCCATATTTTGGCCTTTGGAAATGAATATCAAAAAAATAGATACCTGCCAAAACTTGCCTCCGGCG
>JBDUEO010000356.1:0-3976 GCA_040002335.1 Parafilimonas sp.
GATGGAATTATGGAAGCAACAAATAATAAAGCCATCATTACCTATCATCCACAACCTTGCGATTCGGGCTCGGCAACATGGTTTCATCATGAAGCATGGCTGGGATTTAATATGTTTCAAAATGGTCATTGCCGTGATTTGGATGTGTATGATAAAATTCAGCTTGCTTACAATATGCAACCAACAAAACCTGTGATAGATGGTGAGTCCTTATATGAAGACCATCCGGTTTGTTTTAATGAAAAAGATTTGGGAAAAAGCAGCGCTTACGATGTAAGAAAGTATGCTTATCTCGATGTGTTTGCCGGTGCATTTGGCAACACCTATGGCTGCCATGATATATGGCAATTTCATTCGCCAAAATATGAAGCTGTAAATGGAGCTGCAATAAATTGGCAGGAGGCAATGGATTTGCGTGGCGCTAATCAAATGCAGTATGTAAGAAAATTAATTGAATCACATCCGATGCTTGAAAGAATTCCTGACCAATCATTAATTGAAGAAAATAATTTAACTCCTTCAGAAAGAATACAGGCAACACGTGGCAATGATTATGCATTTATCTACACATCTGAAGGAAAATTTTTTACTGTTATTTTAAATAAAATTTCAGGCGCAACACTACATGCATATTGGTATAATCCGCGGGATGGAAAAGCTACAGGCATTGGTAACATTCAAAATTCAGGAAAGAAAAAATTTACACCACCTTCATCAGGTTATGGACAGGATTGGGTGTTGGTGTTGGATGATGCGGCGAAGTATAAAGATGTATTATAAAAGTTAGTTCAATAAATCTTTATAACTGATAAGCTGTATATTTTTTTGTTGGATAATTTTTTTTACTTCATCACTTGTAAATAAATCAACAACACCTTGCCTGTCTTCTGCAACATTTTCATAACCTATATGATGCACCGCCTGCAACTCCGGTGAGTTAATAGCAGGATGGTCAACAAACAAATAAGTGTTGCCAGGTTTTAATGTATCAAGCATAGCTATGAAACTTTTTATTTTTTCTGCACTTGTTGTGTGTGTTCCATTGTAGCTAACGCCAATAACATTGTAATCATCCGGTTCAATATCTATGTTATATTCTTTCGCTAATTTTTTTGCTAATGCAGTTACAGATTTATCCATATCAGTACAACCCATGTGTGAAGAAATATGGCTGATGCGTGGAATTTCTTTTAACGCTAATTCAATTTGTGCACGCCATTCTTTTTCTATCTCTGATAACTTCCATTGATGCGCTAAAAGGTTTCTGTTAGGATAATTTTTATTCACCCATATCATCGGGTAAAAATACCCATCTGCGCCTTCAAGGCTTGGGCAATCCGTTAATGGCCGCCACTTTATATTATCCCATTCACTGGTTAATGTAAGATGTATGCCCACATCAACTCCGGGATTTTCTTTCAGCATCTTCACCGCTTCAGGAAACCAGGGGGATGGCACCAATACTTCAATTGATTTTTCAATACCATTTTTGTAAGATTCAATTACACCGAGATTACCGGCGTGCGTAAAGCCCATATCATCTCCGCGAATAATTACCTGTGCAGGCTTAGTTTGCGCATGAAGCAAATGAGCAGTAAAAGTAAAAATGATTAATGCAGATATTATTTTCTTCATTTCAGCGTATTTAAAAATTTATAGTTCTCTTCTCATTTTTATCATTTATAATGTCGATTGATTTCATGGTATCGGTTACGGAAATAAATGAAGATGATTGCGATAAGAACGAGTCACCATGATACACTTCCTCTTTTCTGGTTTTGCCATTTTTTAAATGAATAAAAATTAGTTTATCATTTACTTTAAGTGAAATATTTTTTTGAAATGATTTTTTCTCAAATAATTCAAGCGGGCCGCGGTTTTGCGAGGCGGCAATTAAATAATGATTGTCTGCTCCTTTTAATTTCACGAGAGCTTTTGCATTGCCAGGTATATAAATGCCACTTTGTAAAATAGTTTGCGGGTTAAAATTTCCCTGGCCATCACCTAATAAAACAAGGCCGTTCATTCCATCATACCTGCCATTGGAAACTTCATTGCCAAAATCATTTCCGCATATCATTACATCAAGGTTTCCGTCATTGTTAAAATCATCTAATATCATTCCAAATGCAGGAGCCACCTGGGCTATAGCAGGTAATGGATGTATTGCAAATTTTCCATTCCCCAGGTTTTCAATATAACAACTGTTGAAATTATTAGCCTGCAAATGCAAGGCACTTTTTATATCTTCTTCTGAAAATATATCATGAAAATCTGCGGTAGCAAATTGCTTATAGGTAAAGAATTTCTTCTTGAGGCCCGGTAACTGCGCTATTATATCATCACGATTAAAAGCAGTATATTCTTTTTTATTTCCATGCTGATCCTTTAAATAAACTGTAATGATAGCATCGGATGTACCGTTGCCATCAAAATCTTTTGCATACATATTTACAGGGTATTGCTGCGATGCCTGGAAAAAAGAATTCTCCCCAAGATTGCCAACTATGTAGTCAATGTCGCCATCGTTATCAAAATCACCGGCAACAATGCTGTTCCACCATCCTTTCTCATTTTGCAAACCTGTTGATGCAGTTATATTTTTTAATTTGCCATTTTCATTCTTAAAAAAAGTTGGGGCCATCCATTCGCCTACAACAATTAAATCAGTCCATCCATCATTATCAAAATCAGTCCAGGTTGCATCGCAAACTAATCCCAGTTTTTTGAGACCCGGCGCAACTGAA
This sequence comes from Parafilimonas sp., assembly GCA_040002335.1. Classification (GTDB taxonomy): domain Bacteria; phylum Bacteroidota; class Bacteroidia; order Chitinophagales; family Chitinophagaceae; genus Parafilimonas. Next base: position 2,748 of record JBDUEO010000356.1, read on the forward strand.
TCTGTAATATCGGTAAATTTTATTTTGCCGGGTTTAGAATCATTTCGATAAATAAATGAACTAACAGGCTGCGGATAATTGCCCGGCGCCACTCTTCCGCCAATAAACAAATCAAGGCTCCCATCATTATTGATATCAGCGGCTTTGATGCAGCTTTTACTCGTATAATTAGTTGGTAAAGCTGATGTATCTATAGTAAAATTCCCCTTACCATCATTTACGAAAAGCTGATCTTCATAATTTTTTGTTTGTGCCGGCCATTCATTGCTACCGCTTACACAATACAAATCATTATCACCATCGTTATCCGCATCAAATAGAAGAAGCCCCATATTTTCCGGCCTGCGAATATTGTTGTTAACAGGAAATGGCAGCATCTTTTTAACGAACTTTCCATTGTTCTGCTGCAGAAAATAGCTCCGAGGCAAATCACCAGTGCCCCCAATAAAAATATCATCTAAACCATTCCCGTCTATATCGCCTACGGCCAATCCCGGACCATAGTCTGAGAGTTTATGTGGCAATAATCGTTCACTGCTAAAGTCAACAAAATCGTTTTCGTAATGTGTGTAATTGATGTTTGCCGCCTTCGTGATGTTTGTAAACATTGCAGTTGAAGAAACAAGCTCCGGCTTTATAAAATATGCTTCAGCATTTTTTATATCAACGTGCAGTAATTGGTTTGCCTCTACATTATAGAGAACCTGCTTTTTATTTGTCCAGTTAATAACTAAAGAATCAATACTCTTAATATTTCCCAATCCAAAAAATGCTTTTGTATCTACCGTTGAAAGGTAGCCGCGATAAGGAGAATTTTCGTATCGCTGCATTTTGCCATGATCATAATAAATTGTGGCGATAGCTCCTAATCCAAATAAATTTTTACTGCCGCCATTAAATTGTACTTCAAGATAATTTGCAGTTACCTTACCCTTTGAATTGATAGTGTTTTCATATACAAACGCTTCATCATTTATGTTATTTACAATATAATCAAGATCGCCATCATTATCTAAATCCACATACACAGCACCGCTAGAGAAAGATGGCTCATTCATTCCCCATTGTTTTGTAGCATCTTCAAATTTTAGCTTACCTGTATTTCTATAAGCATAATTCGAAACTTTTATTTGAGGTATCTGGTTTATAAGATCCTGTTTGGAAACAACTATCGCATTATTGCGATAAGCTGCAAAATCATGGTCGGTAACATCCCGCGGATAGCCATT
>JBDUEO010000357.1:0-3967 GCA_040002335.1 Parafilimonas sp.
TTTATTTTTTCAAAACGGTTTTTTACGTCGCTAAGTAAAAGCTTCATCCAATCGTGACTGCGTTCGGTTTCTATATTCATTATTACAATACGTTAGTGGCGGCAAATATAGCAAAGTGATTTCGGTGCAAACTACATCGTGTTTTACAACGTTTTTTGTATGCTTATTTCAATCCTTTTCCACAGAAATCCAATTCTTTTCTCCAAAAGTTCAATCCTTTTTTTATTATTCTCATCCTTTAAATAAATATTCTCACCCTTTTATCAAGTTATTCATCCTTTTTTTTCAATTAATCTACTATTTTTCATTAAAAATTCTCACCAATTTTTAAAATATTCTGCTGCTATATACAAAATCGCATCAGCATATTTAAACGAATGGTTTTTTATTGAAATGATATTCATTTAATTTCGCAACCCAAAATAAAATGTATGCAATCAACAATTGTAATATTAGCCGCGGGCATGGCAAGCAGATATGGAAGTCAGAAACAAACGCAGTCATTTGGTCCATCGGGCGAAACTATAATGGAATACTCTGTGTACGATGCCATTGAAGCCGGTTTTGAAAGAGTCATTTTTATTATCCGGGAAGATTTTGCTGATATGTTTAAGCAAATGGTAGAGCCAAAACTAAAAGGGAAGATTGAAATTGAATACGTGTATCAAAGTCTTGATAAATTTACGGAAGGCAGAAATATAAATCCGGAAAGAACTAAGCCCTGGGGCACGGCGCACGCTGTTTTGTGTTGCAAAGGAAAAGTGCAGCAACCTTTTGCTGTAATTAATGCCGATGATTTTTATGGTAAAGATTCTTTTCGCAAAGCATTTGATTTTGTGCAAACACGCTGTAACCAAAAAACGTATGCGGTTATTGCCTACGATCTTGTAAATACGTTAAGCGAACATGGCAGCGTAAGCCGCGGCGTAATTTCGCAAAACGAAAAAAATGAAATGGCGGGCATTAAAGAGTGTTTGAAGATTTATAAAAAAGGCGATGATATTATTTATGAAGATGAAAACGGCGGCACCACAAATTTTTCTGCTGACACAAAAGTGAGTATGAACTTTTTTTGTTACGGGCCGCAGTTTATTGATATGTGTGAAGAGGAGTTTCAGAAATTTTTGGATGAAAATGAGCAAGCATTAAAAGCAGAATTTTTAATTCCCACCATGACGGATTATTTTATACAATCAGGCAAAGGAAAAGTAGAAGTAATACCCACATCTGCAAAATGGTTTGGCGTTACCTATAAAGAGGATGCGCCGGTTGTACTTGCCAGCGTACAACACCTTGTTGAAAAAGGAGAGTACCCTGAAAATTTATGGAAATAATCTTCTGCAACTACATTGTTTATTCAAACATTTTTTTTGAATGTTGTTGTATCAAATAAATACAAAACAATGGCTGCTAAACATTTGCCATCGCAGTAATAGTTGCATTAAATAAATATATAAAAACAGTAAACAAAATATATCATCTGAATGAATGATCTGTGATTGCATTCATTTAGGTGGCCGTTTTTATTGTTCGCACCCGTACGCGGTACTGTCCGCTATCGAACAGTATGAATAATTTATTGAGCTAAAACCCTTAACTGTCAATCGTTTCAGCATTGGCATATCCATTGAAACCAAACATCAGCATATTATATACGCGCCGGCAGGCCGGGTACAAAACTCATTCTTATGTTTGGAAACTATTTTAAAATCGCATGGCGTAACCTTATTAAAAGCAAGGTTTATTCAACTATAAATATACTTGGCCTTGCAGCGGGCATGGCTGTAGCTATGTTGATTGCATTATGGATTTGGGATGAAGTAACGTTTGATAATTATTATACGAATCACGACCAGCTTGCGCAAGTGATGACTACTTTTATTGATGATAAAAACGTAAAAGAAACCAATACTGCAATCGCAATTCCCATCGGCCAGGAACTACGTTCAAAGTACGGAAGTGATTTTAAAAACGTTTCATTAGCCTCCTGGAATTTTGGCCATACACTTACGGTTGGCGAAACAAAAATATCAGGGCAGGGAATGTGGGTGGAAGCTAATTTTCCTTCGATGTTTTCTTTAAAAATGATTGAAGGAAACATGAATGCATTAAGCGATCCTTCATCAATATTAATAAGTGCATCCATTGCAAAATCTTTATTTGGCAATGCTCATGCGATGAATAAAACAATCAAACTGGATAATAAAAATGATTTTAAAGTAGCCGGTGTGTATGAAGATTTTCCACACAACACAACTTTATATGATGCAAAATTATTTCTGCCGTGGACAAAATATTTGCTTACAGAAAACTGGTTAAAAGATGCGCAAACGCAATGGAATAATCATTCTTTCCAGGCTTATGTTGAAGTAAATAAAAATGCTGATATAGATAAGATTTCAGATAAGATTAAAATGGCTTCGATGGTGCACAAAAATGCAGCTACCGAAGGCAAAGAAGAGTTGGTTTTACAACCGATGGATAAATGGCATTTATACAGCGATTTTAAAAATGGAAAAGCAACCGGCGGCCGCATCCAGTTTATTTATTTGTTCTCTGTTATTGGTGTTTTTGTATTGCTGCTTGCCTGCATAAATTTCATGAATCTTTCTACTGCAAGAAGTGAGAAACGTGCAAAAGAAGTTGGCATTCGTAAAACAGTTGGCTCGTTGCGCGGACAATTGATCAGGCAGTTTCTAAGTGAATCTATACTAGTTGCTTTCGTGTCATTTATCTTATCAATCATACTTGTTATTGTATTAATGCCACTGTTTAATAACTTGGCTGATAAACACATTCAGTTTCCATGGAGTAACCCAATATTCTGGTTGCTGGCTTTACTGTTTACATTTTTAACCGGGCTAATTTCGGGTAGTTATCCTGCTTTCTATCTTTCAAAATTTGAACCTATAAAAGTATTAAAAGGCACTTTTCGTGTGGGCAGGTTTGCATCGTTGCCACGTAAGATTTTGGTGGTTGTTCAATTCACTTTTTCCATTGCATTAATCATAGGAACCATCATCGTTTTTAAACAAATTCAATTCGCTAAAAACAGGCCAATAAATTATAACAAAGAAGGATTGATTACGATACCGATGACAACGCCCGATTTGTACGGCCATTATGATGCATTGCGTGGTGATTTACTGGCATCAGGTGTGGTAAAAAATATGGCTGAATCATCAAGCCCGACCACTGACTTGTATTCAAACCAGATTGGTTTTAACTGGGACGAAAAAGACCCAAATACTTTACCTGCTTTCGGAACCATTTGGGTAACCACAGATTTTGGTAAAACGATAGACTGGAAAATAAAAGAAGGAAGGGATTTTTCAAAAGATTTTGCGACCGATAGTTTAGGAATGATATTAAATGAAGCGGCTGTAAAACAAATAAATGTAAAGCATGATGTTGTTGGAATGACCATACAGTTTAATGATAAAAATTATAAGGTAGTTGGTGTAATAAAAGATATGATTATGCAATCGCCGTACAAACCTGTTCAGCCAACTGTGTTTATGTATGATCCTGAAAATGTAGGCCAGGTTACCGTTGCTATTAAAGCCGGTGTATCTGTGCCTGCTGCGTTAAGTAAAATAGAAAATGTATTTAAAAGATATAATCCCAACGCACCTTTCGACTATATTTTTAATGATGAAGATTATGCCAAGAAATTTGCCGACGAACAACGTGTAGGCAACCTCGCAACATTCTTCACCATACTCGCAATTTTCATTTCCTGTCTTGGTTTATTCGGGCTTGCATCTTTTGTTGCCGAGCAACGCAAAAAAGAAATTGGCGTGCGCAAAGTTCTTGGCGCATCAGTATATAATCTCTGGCAAATGTTATCGAAAGAGTTTGCGCTGCTAGTAATTATTTCATGCTTTATTTCAATTCCATTAGCGTGGTATTATTTAAACAACTGGTTACAACAATATGATTACAGAACAACAATATCATTCTGGAT
>JBDUEO010000358.1:0-3967 GCA_040002335.1 Parafilimonas sp.
TCTAACATATTTTCCTGCTGAATAAATAATTGTTTGCAAACAAAAAGGAGAAGCTGAAAATCTTTAGAATAGAGTAAGCACAAATAATTAGAAATTAAATTTGAAAACATGAAAACAAATTTTGGAACTTCTCTAACAAGAAGGGAAATGAAAAATGTAATAGGTGGTTACGGAGAATACTCAACTTGCTCAACTTCATGTGGTGGCGGAAATAGTGTTTCTTCAAGCTGCGCAGGAAGTTGTGGATCGAATGATGGTGTGGATACATATTGTAACGGTTCTGACGGTAAACCATATAATGTTAGCAAATGTTGAGCTGATAAATTATTAATGTCCAGTAATTTGAAGGAGGTCATAAAAGCATAGATTATGTAAGGCCTCCTCTTATTATATTAACCTGCTTTATAATTCTTATGCCATGAAGTGTATAACAATCATTATCGGGATGAGCCTAATTCAATCCCTTTGCTTTCTCCCGAAATTATCTGCATCAGTAATAATTGAAGGAAATATAAAAAATATTCCTTCAAATAAAGTTTACTTAACTAATAGAGGATATGCATCGGGGCCTTCCTTTATACTAAAAATTTACGATTCCTGTACCACAAGTAAGAGCGGCTATTTTTATTTTGAAATAAAGAATATTGATGAGTCGAAATATTATAGTATAGAATTTGGCAGTACTAAAATAGGATGGATATCACTTCTCCCGAGAAAAAATGAACATATAAAAATAAATGGATTTATAAAAGATCATCGCGAGATAGAAAGTATTACGGGAAGTAATGAATATGTACTGAGAGAAGAATTAGATTCTGTTATTGTTCCATATAAAAAGAAGCTTAATAATTATGCAGACTCTTCATCGTTTTACTACGAAAAAAATCCCGATTCTGCAAAATATTTTACCAGGTTAAATAAACTTTATGATGACACATTAATGTTTACTGAAATGAATTTTTCCGCTAATCATCCCAAAAGCACATTAGCGCTTCACCTTTTGGATGAAAATATTTTTGATGTACAAAAGGATTCTGTAAAAAAGATTTTATTAAAAGTAGATAATGGTTTAAAAAGCCTGTCACTTTATAAATATTTGCTGGATTTTGTTACTACTAAAGAAGTAGCAACAATAAATAGTTTCCCTCCCAGATTAGATATTCTTGATTCAACAAACAAACAAAAAGAATTAGATATTAGATATTATCAAAATAAAATAGTGCTCATAGATTTTTGGGCAAGTTGGTGTAAGCCTTGCAGAGAAAATATTCCTGAATTAAAACTGTTGTCTAATCGTTTGGATTCAAATAAATATCTTTTTATCAGTATTTCGATTGATTCAGATAAACAAAGCTGGAAGAAAGCTCTCTTAAAAGAAAATATGCCATGGGTTAATTATATTATAGATCCGGCAGCGAAATATAAAACGCTTGCCAAATATTCATTAGAATCTATTCCTGAATATCTATTAATAAATTCTGAAAGCAAAGTAATATTAATTACATATTCAATTAAATCTGTAGAAGATAAAATTAATTTGATAATTAATGATAAAGGTTTATAAAATTTTAATTATGAAAAATGCAGGTATTATTTGTTTACTTATTCTCTTACAATCATGCGTAGCATCTTCCAAATGGCAAAAGAAATATTATACAAAAAAGGCAAATGAATTTGGAGAAAAATACTCCTTCGGCAAACCAATTGAATTTAATGTAAACTGTTCAATTACAAAATCAATGTTTGATAAACAAACTAAAAGAGAAGTGAAAAAAAATGTAAGATGTTTTGAATTATCGCTTGCAACTATACCTGACTCAACATCACAACATAACAACGTAATTGATTCATTTTATACCAACAAAAATAAAATTCAATACATTGAAAAACATTCTTTAAAAACTGACCGTAAACATTTCATTTCTTAAACCAACGCTACTACAGCCGTTTAAAAAAATAGTTATATTAATATCGCTTAAAGCTTTTTTATCAGTTATTAACAAACGCATCTTTAAAACTATTGTACTCTTGCATACTGAAATGAAGTGGCGAATTATTCTTGCAAAAATTTTTGTGTTTGTGGCAGCATTGCAAATACTTAACATGAGTATTTATGCGCCGAATGTAAATATGCTACAGCAAAAAGGCGTTATTACTTATGATAATGATATCAATTCCATTGCAGAATTTATTGGTGAAGTAGTGCTTAAACATTTCAATGCATTTCCAGAATATCCAAATGATGGGCATAAAGAAATGCAGTTCTCAAAGCATATTGATATCAATGCATTCGTATGCCCCGCTTTTAAAACTCCAGCTATTGCACCTCCACATATTGAATATTTAGTTCCGCATAACGAAGATTACAATTTTCTTTTCTTTAAAGAAATCAATCCGCCGCCGCCCAAAGCGTAACATACTAACTGTACTTGCCGTACGCTTTCTTTTAATTAAGGCTTAATAACTATTTATTTTTCCCAAAACTTTTTACGTGAAATTTTTTGCAACAACTTCTGCAAAAAGCAGGTTGATGTATATGCATCTTTTTTTGTTATTACTAACAACACAATTACATGCACAATACAATAACCAGGCAGATACCGTAACCGTTTCTTTGCAACAGGCAGAAAAGATTTTTATTGATAGTAATCTTTCAATTCTTGCTGCACATTATAATGTAGATGCAGCTTCTGCGCAAGTAATGCAGGCAAAATACTGGGACAATCCTGTATTGAATACAGACCAGGTAATAAGTGCCAACCATCAATTTCTTCCATATAAAACATTGCCCGATGGCTCGCCCGGCGCACAGTATTTTATTCAAATACAACAGTTGATAAAAACGGCAGGCAAGCGCGGTAAATTAATTGCTGCGGCGCAAATAAATGTCAACATCAGTTCATTGCAATTGCAGGATGTGATACGGAAATTAAGAAGCCAGTTGCATATTGATTATTACACCATCACAAAAAATTACAGCAGTTATATATTTTATACGCAGCAGCAAAACCAGTTAAACACTTTGATTGCTGCAATGAAAGCTGAATTAGATGCAGGCAATATTTCACAAAAAGATTTTCTGCAATTGCAAGCGCTTTCTGTTTCGCTGCAGCAGGATGAAAATGATGTCATCAATTCAACCAATGATGCAGAAGCAGATGTAAAAACGTTGTTGCATTTTTCAGCCAACGCATTTGTAAAACCTGACAGCGCTTCCATTCCTGCATTCACACTAAATAATAATGTTGATTTTTTTATAAGCCAGGCGAAAGAAAATAATCCATATTATAAATTACAAATTGAGCAAACAATTTATCAGCAGCAAATGCTTACGTATCAAAAAGCTTTACGCGTTCCGGATGTAACAGTAACGCCAAACTTCGACAGGCAATCTAATTATGCGCCCGATTATTATGGCATCGGCGTTTCTGTTCCGCTGCCATTGTTCAATAAAAATAAAGGCAACATTGCATCTGCTTCGTATGCAGTGCAGCAACAGCAAACCATACAAAGCAATGCTGAAAATGAAATGGAAAATGATGTTGCCAATGCATACAATAAACTCAGTTTGGCTATTACGCAAAACAACACAGTAAATAAAGATTTTTTTAAGCGCTATAATGCTTTGTATCAAAATATGTTTAACAGCTATAAAGCACGCCAGATAAGCCTTTTGGAATTTATTGGTTTTTTTAATGATTACAAAGACCTGCAGGAAAAATTGCTTCAGCAGCAATTAAATCTTTTGCTTGCAGCAGATAATTTAAATTATGAAACAGGTATTGATGTAATTAAATAATTCAACAAAATAAACATGAAAAAATATTTTTTGATAACAGTAACAGCGCCGCTCATTTTTATTGCGGCTTGTAATAAACCTGTTGTAAAAGCCGAATCAACAAAGTTTGTATTAAGCGATACGATGGCGAAAATGATTGAGCTGGATACGGTAAGCAATTGCAGTATT
>JBDUEO010000359.1:0-3944 GCA_040002335.1 Parafilimonas sp.
TTGATGTGCATGCGCAGGCATATAAAAAATTACATTTTAATGCTATTGTTTGCGATTCGCATAACGATATAATTAGTACGTGTATTGAAAAAGGTTACACGTTTGATGAAGACCTTACCGGCAAAACACACAGCGATTTAAAACGCATGTTTGAAGGTGGTATTGATGCGCAGGTTTTTAGTATATGGTGCGATGAAACTGAGCAACATCCTTACGCATTTGCTAACCGTGAAATTGATACTTTATATGCATGGATAAACCGCCATCCGGATAGTATGATGCTGGTTACAAATACGGATGAATTAATGCAGGCAGTACATCAACACAAACTTGCGTGCATGATTGGTGTGGAAGGTGGCCACATGATGGAAGATGACCTGAATAAACTTGATAGTTTGTATGCACGCGGCACACGCTATATGACGCTTACCTGGAACAATAATACTTCGTGGGCAACCAGTGCAAAACATGAAACAGATACAACGCATCCTGCCCATTTAGGATTGAATGAATTTGGTAAACAGGTGGTACAACACATGAATAAAATTGGAATGATGGTTGATTTAAGTCATGTGGGCGAACGTACTTTTTGGGATGCCATTCAGACGTCAACCAAACCGATTTTAGTTTCGCATAGTGATGTTTATAATTTATGCCCGGTGTATAGAAATCTAAAAGATGACCAGATAAAAGCGGTTGCAAAAAATGGCGGTGTTATTCAACTTAATTTTTATTCAGGGTTTTTAGACAGCACGTTTAACCCAAAAGAAGAAGCGTTTGAAAAAGAACATAAAGCGGAAAAAGATTCTCTAATGGAAACAGGCAAAGAAGAATTTTTTGCTGATAATTATTTGTTTTTAAAATATGCAGATGAAGTAAAAAGTTTGCGTGCTCCTTTTCATTTATTGCTTGACCATTTGGATTACATAGTAAAGCTTGTTGGAGTTAATTATGTTGGTTTAGGCAGCGATTTTGACGGCATTAGTTTTCCGCCACAACAATTAAATGACGTTACTGATTTTCCTTTAATTACAAAAGCATTGCTTGAACGTGGCTACAGTAAAACAGATATTCAAAAAATTCTTGGTTTAAATTTTATAAGAGTGTTGAAGGCGAATGAAGTGAAGTAAACACCTTTCACTTTTCATTAATTGGATGACCAACATGAGCGGATGAAAAAAACCAAATTCCCTCATCTTCTCCAACTTGTAATAACTTAAATGCCTCAAAAATATTTGTGGTATCAGGAACATCAACTGTAAATTGTTGTTCCTTAAATCCTTCAGTTGAACAACCAATTTCATTTAATGGCTTAATGTATTTTTCAAAATCCTTAAGAGTAGATTTTTCTTCTAAAACTATTCTGTATGTTGAGTGACCACTTCTCGTTACAACAAACTTGAATAAAGGAAAGTCTCCTTCGTCTTCAATTTCTGCATAAACAACGTCTCCGTAACTTAACTCGTTGGCAAAAAATGGGCTGTTTCTTAATTCATATTGACTATCACCTAAAGGAAATGTCCACAATGTTTCTGAAGCATAACTATGCCAATCTGTTTTTAGCAGTGGAATCCTTATTTTAATTAATCCTTCAGTTGACATTACCTTGTTTTTATAGATTATCTTACTAAACACAATTGCATTGCTTTACCATCTTTACTGCATCGCATCCTTAATAATATTAATTGATTTCTGCGTTAGCGTATAAGTTTGAAATGCAGTGCGCACTACCAGCGCTTTTCTCTTAAGCATCATAATATGTTTTGCCATGCCATCCTGCGAAAGCCCGGTAATATGCATCAGCGTTTTATGCGGTTGCGTGGGATTTTCATACAGCAGTACCAGAATTCTTGAAGCTTTATCTATAGTTGCATACGAGCGGGTTTTCATTTCTGTGCGTAAACCTCTTTGCACGAGCGCTATATTTATGTGTTTTATTCCTTCGTTATTTTTAGGGATGGAATTTTCTGCATTAATTATTCCTTTGTTATTTTCTGTAATGGAATAATTACTATTATTTATTCCTTCATTAATTTTACTGGCGGAATAAACGCTTTCATTTTCTTTATCCGCATTTTTTGTGAAGGAAGTATTTAAACTATTTATTCCATCGTCATTTTTATTGAAGGAATAATCAGAAGTGTTTAGCCTATCCGGAATTTTAGTGGAGGAATAATCTGCGGAATTTTGGCTACCCGCAGTTTGTTTAAGCCATAAAATTTCATTTTTTAGCTGTACATTTTGTTGCGCAAGCGCTGAAATTATAATATTAAGCCTTTCAATTTCTTGCTGTAAAGCGGTTGTGTTTGTTTCCACGTTACCAGGTTTTTTGTTGATTGAACATTATTTTTATTTATAAAGGAAGTAAAAATAATTGAAGCCGTTCTTAAACGGCTAAGGGTTATTTATATTTCGTACTAAATTATAAATTTGTACACTAAACTTCACACTTCTAAAAGCTTTACAATCTTAAACTGATTATAAAATTTATGCAGATTATTACCATGAAGATTACAACAACTTTTTTAGTTTTATTAATATTTAATTTGTCAATTCTTTCTCAGAATTATACTTATCCCGGACAATTAGAAATCAAATCTTATAAAATTGGTGACAAAGTAAATACCGCACAATTTACCAAGTATGAAGACATATATTTTCCTAATTACTTAGACGGATGGACGATTGAAAACATGAGTCAACTATCAGCAAAATACAATGGTCTGCCAATTGCAATATGGAAGTCAAAAAAAGACTCAAGTATTGCCTTAACACTTTTGAATAACACTATTTTGAACATTACATTCTCTTACATAACGGATGAAGAAAAACAAGAAATGTGTAAAACTTTTTCAACTAAATTTGGAGGAGAAGGGAAAACAAAAACGTATGAGGAACATCATCCTTTACAAGATTGGATTACCTATTGGAATCTTATTACCTGGCAGACCAATGATGTTATTTTACAAATTGGAAATAGTGAAATAAGAATGCCCAGTCAGCCAGCAACTAAAGTAATTAAATGGAATTTAGTTTATTCTGATTTTGTACTTGAAGACAAAATTATTCAAGACTACAAGAAGAAAAACCATTTATAAGGTGAGGTTCCTGTATTTTAAAGTTATTTTTATTTCGTACTAAATTATAAATTTGTACGAAACAAGTAATATGCAGGAAAAACTCACCATATTAGTTTCCTCGGAACATAAAAAATTTATTAAACGCTTTGCAAGAAAGCAAAATAAAAGCGTATCCAAATTTATTGATGATATGCTTTCAACCATTAAACGGCAATCTTCCGTTGAAGAATTACATGACGAATGGATTAAAAAAACAGCCGGCGCTTACAATACAGGCAAAAAAGATGTTTTGAAAGAATTATTTAAAGGCATTTAATAGTGAAAAAGATTTTTGTTGATGCCAATGTAGTAATTGATTACATGGATAGTTCGTCAAAAGATAATGCTGTTGCAATAAGTTGCTTACGCATTATTCGCAAACATTTTGGCAAACCAATTATTTCACCTGCAACTTTTATTATTACCAATTTCATACTTGGAAAATTTGTGAAGAATAAAGCATGGCACAAAAAACAAATGCAACTAACATTTTCCGAATTTGAAATAACACTTATTAAACCTTCTTTTATTAGTGCTGTTTTTGAAACACATTTTACTGATCTTGAAGATGCGCTTCAATACCAATGCGCGCTTTCAGCAAAAGCTGCTGTTATACTTACAAAAGATATTTCAGATTTTTTTGATTCAAAAATCCCTGTAATTCATCCGCACGATTTTGTGTCGAGGTATAATATGCTTATGAAATAAGCCGGATTATTTTCTGCATCACTTCACCAAATGCGGCTCAATAGCTTTCTGCCAAATTGCATAACCTTTTGCATTCATGTGCAAACTATCATTTAAAAATATTTCAGGCTTTGGCTG
>JBDUEO010000360.1:0-3932 GCA_040002335.1 Parafilimonas sp.
GATGATGCAGGGCTTGCCGATGAAAGAAAACGTTATATTAAAAGAAAACGGGAAGAAATAAAAATTTTTGAACAAGATGCAACTACATATTTCTCTACCTTAATCAATGATGACTCTCCCCGGGTTTGTTATCCAAGAGCAATAAAAGAAGAATTTGGTGTTGATATTTGGGAAATGCTGAGTTTATAAAACGGTCTTGGTTTATTACATCCGCCTCAATCTTTGTAACAATAAGTTTAGTAATAATTTTCTTTCACCTAAGAAATATCTATTCTGGATGAGAGGCTTTGCACTATTTACCAGTGCCGCCTATGCGTAGTAGATTAGAAAGATAGCAAATGGAAAAATTTGGAACGTACAATTTGTTAATAAATTATTTCCTAATTTATATCACTTAGAGCAAGGATAAATGATTACATCATTCACGTACATTGGCAGGTCTTGCCTGGCCACGGCCAATGCGCTTACCTCGTTTTTGTTAAACATTTTTATATCCTTGCAATTGCTGCAGCTAAGTACCACCGCGGTTTTTTTGAAATTAATTTTGCCTGCATCTTCGGGCTTTACCATAAATGCAAACTCAGACTCGTTCCCGTAAATATTAAAGTCTGCACCATTAAGCCGCAGCAGCGATTTTATATCCATGCCTGAATAAATGCCGCTTTTAAATTGCCATTCACTATTGCCGGTTAGGGGCTGGTTCTTTTCTGCGCTTGCAGTTGGCAACGAATGAGGCACAATTACATATAAAAGATTACTTAGATTGTCTTCGTCGCCCCACACAAAAACCACCTGGTATTTTGTGCCACTAAATAAAACCGAACATTTTTTTAATTCTTTCTCAGAAAAATAATATAAGTCTTTCTTTACATTCTGAGTGCCAAAAAAGCTGGCGAGGTATTCATGAGAATCAAATTGCAAAAGGTCTTCGGCGTACTTTACGGTGGATGGTATTATCCTTTGTTTTAAAATGAAAGTGTATTGTGGTTCATCACTTTCGCTATCGGGAATTGCCTGTATAGTAATGTTTCCTTTTTGGAAAAACCCCGAAGTTGTGGAATCAATTTCTATTTTGGTGTCGTAAAAAAAGCCACCTTCTATTAAACTTTTTTCACATTCAAGGTAATCGCGACCTGAGGTAGTATGCAAAGTGAAATATTTGCAATCATTGTGTAATGATATTTCTACGCTTCGCACAGGTTCTTCATAAGCTTTGCCTTTTTTAAGTTTCATCTTAAAACAGGCTTGCATATCAACGCTGTCTGATTTCACAATAGTTATCTCAAATCCTTTCTTTTTCATGAAGCGCTCAATATTCTTTGACGGTACTGCAGAGAGTGCTAACAGTCCATCAACAGAAAATGACTGGCTGCGTACATGCGTGGCAGTTATACACAACAGCGTGGCAATAAGCAATACTTTTTTCATAACTTTTGTTATAAGTATTCAAAAAATAATTGGCTGTATGGTTTTTTATGGAAGAGGGCAGGGGTTATTCCGGATGAGAACCGGGTTTTGTATAACAGCGGCTAAAGTAATATCTTTTTTAGGAAATGCAAAGCTTCGAAGGATTTTTTTTGGGCAGTATAATTAATTTCTTCCGTTAGGCAATTAGCTGCCAATGAGATATTCGTAGTGGGGAGAATACCATTTCTTACCCTTTAGCCTGTTAATAAACTTCTACTCCTTAAAATAACTCCCTTATTCACAAAGCTTGATAGTGCTTGCGCCCTGTGTGCTGAAGATTATTTTATTTACTTTGGAAGCATCATCATAATATAAGATCAGCAGGCCATAAGAAGTTTGGAAGGCGTCCCATTTTATATCTTTTATTGCGGGATTTCCGAGCATTTTAAATAAGCTGCTTCTTAGTGCACCCATTAGCGGCAGGCTTAGCTTGCCTTTAAAGTTTGGGCCAATTTCTACATAGTCGCGGCCGGTGTAGAAGTAGATATCTTTGTCTTTATAAAAAACACCCGCGCCGCATTTTGCAGTGGTGCCTACATCTTCAAAGCTGGTATAGCACGGCAGGTTAAGCTTTACCTGGCCTACGGTAGAAGTTGCCAGTATAGTTTTGTTTACGATTCCATCCAGTATATCAACGTCAATATCGGGGCATTTTACGGTAGTTTGTAACTGGGCTGATGCAATGCCAGACGAAGCCAGCATAAAAAGGGAGATGATAAGTGTTTTCATATTTGTAATTGAGCGTACTAAAAATAGGCCAAAAAATAAGATATATTCTTTTATATAGTGCAAATTTACTGCTAAACTTTTTCTTGCCTGTTTAGTAGCAATTATTGTTTTCGTTTTCCTGAATAATTTCTGAAAATGTAACGGAGGAAGTAGGCTAACGTGCCCGCATACACGCTTTATGAAAAATGCGAATATTTACTATAAAACTTGATGTAATGTTGCCTGTAAAAGTTAATAAGGCGAAGGGCTTACACTCGTCCAGCCACCATCTATAATCAGGCTCTGGCCTGTTATATGCCTGGATGAAGGAGCCACCATGAATAAGGCGGCGTTTGCAATGTCTGCAACGTTTGCAGGTTTCCCCATCGGGGTAATGCGGCTCCATGTGGCCATATAAGTTTCATCTTCGCCCGTGCGTTCAGTAATTGTTGCACCGGGGGCGATAGCATTTATTGAAATATTGAGAGGCGATAATTCAACCACCAATGTCTTTGCAAGCATTTCAAGTGCTGCTTTGGTAACGCCATACGCCGCTAAGTTTTTATGAGCCTGGTGCCCCGTTACAGAGGACATTAATAATATACTTCCTCCGCTATTTTGTTGTTTTATTTGCTTTGCTGCGGCTTGTGTAAGCAGAAAGCTGCCGCCGATATTTAAGTTCATTACGCTTTGTAAAGCTTCGGCTTTGTAGTCAAAAAAATCTCCAAACAAAGTGATGCCTGCATTAGCAACAGCGATGGTTAATTTACCAAATTTTCGCACGGCTTCGTCAACCATTTTTTGAATGAAATCCGGATCGGAAGCATCGCCCGGCAATGCAAAACAATTTTCATTTGTTGAGATTTTTGCAGCAGCACTTTTTGCAAGCTCTTCATCAACATCATTTAATAAAACGGAGGCTCCGTTTATGCATAGTTGTTTGGCAATTTCAAAGCCGATGCCCTGCCCCGCACCTGTTACTATGGCCACCTGATTTGCGAATTCGTTTGTAAACATTTTCTTAAAATATTTTTTTAATTAAATACTTTTCATTTCAAAGCATTGTTTGTATTGGAGTTCTTTGTACATACTTTTTTGCCTTGTCCGGTAAATTTATTGCAATATGCTAATTATTTTATAACGAAGCCATCTATTGTTTTTAATAAAGTTTTGAAGTTGTTCAAATGCGCCTGCAAACATTTTATATTTATCAGCAATTAAAGCCAATCCCTAATAAATTATAATTACTACCGGTTACGGTTAAACGCTCTTTTACATTATGGTTTAATGGCTTCATAAAACTTATTAACACTAAGCCTCAAATTTATTTCTGGCACCATTTTAGACTATAGGTAGGCAATTATTTTTAACCTAAAAAAAACACTATGAAATCTATCAAATCAAAAACTTTAATCTTAGGCTTAAGCTTATTTGCCTTCTCAGCAATTCACGCACAGGACACCACTAAAACACCTAAGCCAGATACTACGCAGGCTCCGAAAGCTGATACCACAAAGGCTCCCGGTGCTACCACTATGGTGAACTTTAATAGCTCTGATAATGCATCTGCAACATTTTGTACTGCAACATTTGTAATGATAAATGAGAACAAACTTGCAGCGAAGTTGGAAGCTAATGACGATAAAAGGATTGCCTAAGTTACCTCTTTTAACATAAGGATTTAAACCATGTGAATGGTTTTTTCCTATAGTCTATAAATGTCCGCAATTGTATAATTGCGGATTTTTTTGTAATAA
>JBDUEO010000361.1:0-3920 GCA_040002335.1 Parafilimonas sp.
ATTAGTGAATGATAAGCATGTTGATGGCTGGGATGATCCGCGTATGCCTACAATAAGTGGTTACAGAAGACGCGGTTATACTGCCGCGGCAATAAGAGATTTTTGCGATCGTGTTGGTATTGCAAAGAGAGAAAATGTTGCTGATCTTAGTTTGCTTGAATTTTGTGTGCGCGAAGATTTAAACAAAATTGCTTTGCGCAGAATGGTTGTGTTTGATCCATTAAAAATTGTGTTGATCAATTATACAAATGAAAATGAATTGGTAAGTGTAGAAGATAATCCTGAAGATATAAACGGCGGTTTTCGTGAAGTGCCATTCAACAAAGAATTATATATAGAGAAGGAAGATTTTATGGAAGATCCGCCAAAGAAATTTTTCAGGCTATTTCCCGGCGGCATGGTGCGTTTAAAAGGTGCTTATATTATAAAATGTGAGGAAGTAATTAAAGATGAAGCGGGCAATATTATTCAACTAAATTGTACTTATATTCCTGAAAGTAAAAGCGGCCACGATACATCAAACATAAAAGTAAAAGGCACGTTGCATTGGGTTAGTATTGCACATGCAGTTACTGCCGAAGTAAGATTGTATGATCGTTTATTTAAAGTGGAAGATCCTTCAAGTGAAGAAGGCGATTTTAAAGATTATATCAATTCTGATTCGTTGCATGTAGTTGAAAAAGTTTATGCAGAACCTGCATTAAAAAATGCAGTCGCAGAAGAACGCTATCAATTTTTGCGCAAAGGATATTTTACTGTAGATAAAAATTCAACGGAAGATAAAATGATATTCAATAGAACCGTTACGTTGAAAGATGCATGGGCAAAAGAGCAACAAAAAAGATAATGTTTGTTATTACTTAATAACGTTTATTAAAATAATTTTTAACCAATCTCTAAGATTTGCTTCATGAAAAAATTTTTATTCTTTTTGCTGCCGATTCTTTTTTTTCTTTCCAATCTTTCAGCACAATCATCTTTCATTCAAAATATCTATGCAAGAAATTATTTAAATCTTGATGGCAGATGGCATTATATTATTGATCCTTTTGAAACAGGTTTTCGTGGTTTCCAGGGCGCAAAAGCTGATGATGAAAATAAACTCACAGGATTTTTTGAAAACAAACAACAGCAATCCAAATCAGAATTATCAGAATATAATTTTTCGACTTCACCAACATTAAATGTTCCCGGCGACTGGAATTCACAGGATGAAAAATTATTATATTATGAAGGCACCGTTTGGTATGAACATGATTTTGTTGTTCATCCTCAACCAAACAAAAGATATTTTTTAAGGTTCAACGCCATTAATTATGATGCATATATTTCATTGAATGATAAAAAACTCGGCGTGCATGCAGGCGGCTTTACGCCATTTGAATTTGATGTAACAAAGCAATTAAATGATGGAAATAATTTCATTGTAATAAAGGTAAATAATGCACGCAAAAAAGAAAATGTGCCAACAGATAATTTTGACTGGTGGAATTATGGCGGCATAACAAGAGATGTTTTATTAGCCGAAATGCCTTCAACATTTATCAAAGATTATAAAGTACAACTTGCAAAAAATGATCTTCAAAATATTGAAGGTTATGTGCAATTAGATGGAGCAAAACTTTCACAACAAATAAAAATAAATATTCCTGAAGCGGGTTTGCAAGCAACCGTTACAACAGATGCAAACGGTAAAGCAACGTTCGCAATTCCTGTAAAAAAATTAAACTATTGGACGCCGGAGAATCCTAAGCTTTATAAAGTTTCTATAACATCAAATTCAGATTCTGTTTCTGATGAAATTGGTTTTAGAACCATTGAAGCAAACGGAACAAATATTTTATTAAATGGCAAGCCTGTGTTTTTGCGTGGCATTGCTTTGCATGATGAAGATCCATTAATTCCTGGCAGGCCAAGAAATGTAAGTGATTGCAGAATGTTGTTGAACTGGGCGAAGGAACTTAACTGTAATTTTATTCGGCTTGCACATTATCCGCATAACGAAGAAGAATCAAGGTTAGCAGATTCGATGGGAATTTTGTTATGGGAAGAAGTGCCTGTTTACTGGACGATTGACTGGACAAATGATTCAACATTACGCAATGCGCAACATCAAATCACTGATCTTATTGAAAGAGATAAAAACCGTGCAAGCGTTATAGTTTGGTCAATAGGAAATGAAACGCCGAACATTCCGGAACGAGAAAAATTTATGGAAACAATGGCAGATACGGCACATGTGTTAGATAAAACCAGGTTGATTTCTGCAGCATTGCTTGCACATGAAAATAATGATACAATTTATATAGATGACCCGCTTGGAAAAAAATTAGATGTAGTAAGTTTTAATGAATATTATGGCTGGTATGTTGGCGGTATGCCCTGGGAAATAAATAAATATAATTTTAAAATCAATTATCAAAAGCCTGTTATTATAAGTGAAATGGGTGCCGGCGCTTTAGCAGGTTTTCATGCAGATTCTGCAACGCGTTTTAGTGAAGAATATCAAAAGAGTGTTTATCAGCATCAAATACAATTAATAAGTAAGATTGATAATTTAAAAGGAATGACGCCATGGATTTTGGTAGATTTTCGTTCGCCAAAAAGAATGAGTAACGATTATCAAAATGGATGGAATCGTAAAGGATTGATCTCTGAAACAGGACAGAAAAAAGAAGCGTTTTATGTGTTGAGAGATTTTTATAACAGCAAACAAAAAGAATACGATAAAAAATAGTTTTATCATGTGCTGAATTACTTGCAGTAAATACGCTGCGTTAAATACATCAACTTTCCTTAAATAAATTCAACTAAACAATGCTTAGTTTTATAAATGTTATGTTGAATGAATTGAAATATAAAATTGAAACCGGTAATAAAAAAGCGCTTGCGCGTGCGATAACCTTAGTTGAAAATAACAACAATAATTCTTTTGAAATTCTGCAATCATTTCAACAAAAACAAATACCATTAATTGGAATTACAGGGCCGCCCGGCGCTGGTAAAAGCACTTTAACAGATGCATTAATTGAAAACTTTATTCAGCAGAAAAAAAAAGTTGGTGTTTTATGTGTTGATCCATCTTCGCCATTTACTTCGGGTGCATTGCTTGGCGACAGGATAAGAATGCAAAGCTGGTACAATCATCCTGATGTGTTTATACGTTCGCTTGCATCAAGAGGAAACCCCGGTGGTGTTAATCCAAACATCATTGAAATAATTACATTAATGCAGGCTGCTGATTTTGATTATATCATAATTGAAACCGTAGGTGCCGGACAGAATGAAGTAGAAATTGCAGGCATTGCCAACGTTACTGTTGTTGTATTAATTCCTGAATATGGTGATGAAATACAATCATTAAAAAGTGGCCTGATGGAGATCGCAGATATTTTTGCAGTTAATAAAAGTGATAAGCCCAATGCTTCAAAATTTGCTAACAGTTTACGAAGAACCATTGCATCTTTCAATATAAAAAAAGATGTTCCGGTAGTTGAAACCGTTGCTTCAACAAAGCAGGGCGTTGATATATTAGCAAAAGAAATTTTGCTGCAGTTGCATAATGAAAATTCAGACAAACAATCTTGGTTGCTGGCGCAAAAAGCTTTTTATTTAATAAGAGGAAAAAGAATGCAGAATATTTCTGTGCATCAACTTAAAAACGAAATTGTTCAACTATTACAGCAAACAGATTTTAATCTCTATATGTTTATCAAGACACATTTATAATTTAAACCCTGCCAAAATTCTCTTGTATAAATTTTTAAGTTTAATTAAAAATGATATTTCAGGTTCGTTAAGCGCACCGGAATAGTTACTGCCGCGTTTTAAAAATAACTGTGTAAAAGTACTTGATGCAATGCCCCATTTTGCAATAAATTGATAATAGCCATTATTTTTTAATAGATTAAACTTAAAGG
>JBDUEO010000362.1:0-3912 GCA_040002335.1 Parafilimonas sp.
AAAGATGGAAATGTAAACGTAAGCCCGTTTAGTTTTTTTAATTTATTTTCTTATAATCCTGCGATCGTTATTTTTTCACCGTCGCTAAGGGGCCGCGACAGTTCAACAAAACATACGCTCGAAAATATTAAAGAAGTTCCAGAAGTTGTTATCAACATTTGCGATTATGATATGGTGCAACAAACAAGCCTTTCAAGCTGCGAATATCCCGGACATATTGATGAATTTTTAAAAGCCGGTTTCAATAAATTATCATCAACCTTAATAAAACCGCCGCGTGTAAAAGAAGCAAAAGTGCAGATGGAATGCAAAGTGCTTGAAATAAAAGGTTTGGGAGAAACAGGTGGCGCAGGACAATTGGTAATTGCCGAAGTTTTATGTATGCATGTTGATGAAAGTATTTTAACGGATGATGGTTTTATGATTGATCAAACCAAACTGCATCATGTAGCGCGGCTGGGCGGCAACTGGTATTGTGTTGTGAACAAAGACAATCTTTTTGAAGTGGAAAAACCCAACCGCGAATTAGGTATTGGTATTGATGCATTGCCACAAAACATCCGCGAAAGCGCAATACTTACCGGTAATAATCTTGCGCAGTTGGCCAACGCAAAAGAAATTCCTTTTATAAATGCTGCGTTTGAAGATGAACAACTGAAAAATATTTTTCAATATTATTCCATTGATCCTGACGAAATGGAAAAAGAATTGCATCAATACGCAAAGCAATTGCTTGATGAAAATAAAGTACATGAAGCATGGCAGGTTTTGCTTGCAAACGAATAATTACGCTACCGCCTCTTTATTATACTTGCTTCTATATTCAACAGGCGATAAACCAGTGATCTTTTTAAAGGTTGTTCTAAATGCTTTCGGATCAGTATACCCAACATCATACATCACTTCATTCACATTTTTTCTGCCGATCTCAAAATTCTTTTTTGCAACTTCTATTTTTACACGCTGAATATATTCGACTACTGTATTTGAAGTTGCTTTTTTAAACCGGCGTTCCATATTTCTTCTTCCTAACGCAAACATTGATGCAAGCTGGTCAACGGTAATCTTATCTTCAAAATTATTTTCTATAAATTCCTGTGCTTTTTTTATCGGTTCATCAGCATGTGTTTTTTGCCCCTGGAAAATTATAAAGGGCGATTGGCTTATTTTATCAATATCAATCATAAATCTTTTCGCAATAAGAATGGCTATATTTCTGCCAGCATATTTTTCAATAATATATACCAATAGATTTAAAAATGAATAAGCGCCGCCGCTGGTATAAATGCCATCATCTTCAGTAATTATTTTATCATCAACGAGGTTTACTTCAGGAAATAATTCTCTGAAACTGCTGGCGGCAGTCCAATGCGTAGAACATTGTTTGCCGTTTAATAAACCGGTGCCTGCAAGAAAAAAAGAAGCAATGCAAAGCGTTGCAATTTCGGCGCCTTTTTCATGTTGCTTCATTATCCACGGAATAAAGCTGGCATTAAGTTTCATTACATCCTGCGGCGCACCATGAATGGCCGGGATAATAATAAGATCAGTTTTTTTAACGTCGTCAATCAACACATCAGGCGTAATTGTAAATAATTTATTGCGCTGGCTTGTTTCTTGCGCAATGCCAACAAGCTGTACTTTAAACAAAGGCGCTTCGCCCATTTCGCGGCGTATAGTATTTACCTCGTTCATAATCTGGTGTGTGCCTTCAATATTTACAACACTGGTGTGCCCTTGCGGAATAAGAATTGATATATGTTTCATACAGTAAGCGTTTTATTATTTTATTACAACTATCAAATATTAATACACAAACATAAAGAATGTTTTTGTCGCAATCAGCCCCGCATATTGCCGTATTTACACCGCTTATAATTTATTTATACGCAATAGGTTTGTACTATTAATTTATAAAAGATGGAAAAGCTAATTTTTGAAAACGATATAAAGGCTTTTGGTATTGAAGTAAAAAGTTTTCCCGCTGGTATTGATGAAGCATTTAATGATCTGATTAATAAAACAGGAGATGCTGCAGGTAAAAGAAATTATTATGGTGTAAGTAATATGGATAGCAATGGAAAGATGATATACAAAGCGCTTGCCGAAGAAAAATATGAAGGCGAATCAAAAAAATATAACTACGACGAAAGCATAATTGAAAAAGGAGAATACTTTTTTGACGTGTTGAAAGATTGGCAGTCCAAAACGAATTGCATAAAAGATGTTTTTAACGAAATGATGAGTGATAAACGGATTGATAAAACAAAACCTGCAGTAGAATGGTATAAAAATGGAGATGAGATGTTCTGCATGGTAAAAGCACTTTAATTATTAATTACTAAAAAAATTTTATGTTAGAAAATTCAAAAGTATTCAGCAGTTTTTCAGTAACCGATTTACAAAAGGCAAAAGAGTTTTACAGCAAAACACTTGGGTTAAAAGTTATTGATAATCCCATGGGATTAATTGAACTCGAAATAAAAGGCATCAATAACATTATGATCTATCCAAAACCAAATCATGAACCGGCAACTTTTACGGTGTTGAATTTTCCTGTTGATGATATTGAAAAAACAGTGGATGCATTAATAGCCAAAGGAATTGTGTTTGAACAATATGGCGGCCAATTACAAACCGACGCAAAAGGCATCAGCAGAAATCCGCATGGGCCAGCGATCGCATGGTTTAAAGATTCCGCAGGTAATATTCTTTCTATAATTCAGCATAAATAATTTTTGTACAACGCATAAAAACAGCAGCAAAATTGAAACAATTCATAACCTGCAAAATTCTTAAAACCAATTACGCTTCTGTTGCATAACATACATATAATATGATAACGCAAGAACTACATACAGACCAATTATTTGCTTCGCTTGATGAAACAACTTCTGAATTAATACAGCTTGCAACATCAATAAGTGAAACACTTTTAAATACCGTTCCTTTCGCCGGCAGTTGGACGGCAGCACAACTAATTATTCATGTTACAAAATCTAACAAAGCAATTGCGCAAGGTTTGAACATTGAAGGCAAACAGGCAAATAGAAACCCGGAAGATGGCGTACCGCATATTAAAAAAATGTTTCTCGATTTTGAAGCGAAATACCAGTCGCCTGCTTTTATAGTTCCTGAAGAAGGCAACTATAATAAAGATGAAATTATTGATGCGCTTAAAAAATCTGTGCAGCGTTTACAACAACTGCGTACTGAAACAAACTTAACAGAACTTATCAACTTGCCGGCCTTTGGCGAAATAACAAAACTTGAACTTTTACATTTTGTGTTGTATCACACGCAACGGCATATTTACCAGTTAAAAAACATCATTACATCATTTAAATAAAACATTAGTTATGGCATCAACTACATCTAAAAAAAATAAAATTATTTATTGGATCACAACCGGCATCCTTGCATTGTTTCTTTTATCGGGCGCATTTTTTATCAACAGCCAAATGGCGATTGATGGCATGCACCATCTTGGTTTACCAGAATGGTTTCGGTGGGAAGTAAGTATTGGCCATATTATCGGCGGCTTGTTGCTTCTGCTTCCTGTTGGATGGCGTTTGAAAGAATGGAATTATGCAGCGCTGGGTATTGATTATATCTCAGCAACAATTGCCTATCTTTCCGTTGATGGAATAGTTACAAATTCGTTTTTTCCTTTAATTGATCTGGGAATATTAATTGTATCATATATCTATTATCATAAAATAAAAAAATCAGTATTTAGTCATTCTTAATTTAATGTTTTTATGCGTAAAATAATTGTGTCAAACCTAATTTCTGTTGATGGATATTTTGAAGGCATGAACCAGGATCTGAGCTGGTTCACCGTTAATGAAGAATTCTTTGAATATGCAAGAAACTTATTGCATGAAGTTGACACAATTATGTATGGCCGCG
>JBDUEO010000363.1:0-3907 GCA_040002335.1 Parafilimonas sp.
AAACAAATATCCTTAAAAGGTTTTTTTGTGATATTTTTTTTCATTTTGCCCTTTTTTATACTTTAAAAATGACTCGTTTTTTTACACTTATTATTTATAAATTATTAATAATCATCTATTTATTTTGCATTATGAATAAAATCTATCCTTATCAATCTTTATATGCGTTTACCAAAAAAGTTTTTTTGCATATCGGGTGTAGTGATAATGATGCGGCTTTAGCAGCTAAAGTATTGCTGGCGGCAGATGTTAGGGGAATAGACAGTCATGGCGTTGCACGGCTTTCCGGTTATATACGATTATGGGAGGCAAGCAGAATAAACAGCAAACCAAACATTAATATTAAACATGAAACGCCTTCTACCGCTGTTGTTGATGGCGATGCAGGGCTGGGATTAGTAGTTGCACCTTTTGCCATGCAGGTTGCTATCAAAAAAGCCGAAAATGTCGGAACCGGTTGGGTGAGCGTTTGCAACAGTAATCATTTTGGTATAGCAGGTTATCATGCAATGATGGCGTTGGAAAAAAATATGATAGGAATTGCTATGACGAATGCAAGCGCATTGGTTGCCCCAACTTTTAGTATTGAAAGAATGCTGGGCACAAATCCTATCGCTGTTGCTATACCTGCATGTAAACAACCTGCTTTTGTTGCAGATTTTGCCACAACTACTGCTGCAAACGGTAAGCTTGAAATCTTGCAAAGAAAAAATGAAGATGCGCCAATTGGATGGGTTCAGGATAAAGACGGAATAGAAACAACAAATGCAAATGCTTTAAAAAGCGGAGGTGCTTTGCTGCCTCTTGGCGGCGATAAAGAACATGGTTCGCACAAAGGTTATGCTTTGGGAAGTATTGTTGATATTTTTTCTGCAGTGCTTAGCGGTGCAAGTTATGGCCCATGGGCACCGCCGTTTCCTGCGTATGTTGCCATGCCTGAAAATATGCCTGGCAAAGGCATCGGGCATTTTTTTGGGGCAATGCGCATTGATGCATTTCGCAGCGCCGATGAATTTAAACAGCACATGGATAATTGGATTGAAAGATTCAGAAAAGCAACGCCGGCAAAAGGATATGATAAAGTTTTAATTCCAGGTGATCCTGAAAGAGAAATGGAAACAATCAGAATGAAGGAAGGAATTCCTGTTGTTGAAAGTGTAGTAGCTGAGCTGAATTTGCTTGCGAATAAATTTGCCATTAAACTTGATTAGCACATAATAAAAAGTTTATTTTTAAAACTTAAATTTTTAAAATGAATACCACTTCTAACATTTCGTCCGATCAAACACTTATTATTAAAGACAATACCGCTAATCCTGCTCCACTTGGACTGTTGGGTTTCGGTATGACAACCATTCTGCTTAACCTGCATAACGCTGGTATTATTGAACTTGATTCAGTAATTATGGGTATGGGAATTTTTATGGGCGGCCTCGCTCAAATATTTGCAGGGCTGCAGGAATGGAAAAAGAATAACACTTTCGGTGCAACAGCTTTCGTTGCTTATGGCGCATTCTGGCTATCGTTAGTTGCAATTTGGCTAATACCTTCAACACAATTTGGCGCATCATTTAAATCAAGTGAATCTGCTATTGCATGGTATTTATTGTTATGGGGAATATTTACATTCTTTATGTTCATTGGTACATTAAAACTAAACAGAATGCTGCAGGTAGTATTTTCTACATTAACAGTATTGTTTTTTTTGTTGGCAATAAGCATTTTTACTGATAATAAATCTTTACATACTATCGCCGGTTATGAAGGAATTATTTGCGGCGCATCTGCATTTTATGGATGTATTGCGCAAGTAATAAATGAAGTTTATGGAAGAAAGGTTTTTCCGCTATAAACTATAAGTGCGTTTACATAATTCAGAATAGTGCACGCTTAATCTGCGTATCGATAAACTGTTTTGCCAAGGCTGATAACACAAAAAAATCTTACGTAACATTGCAGCATGCTTCAAAAAACATATAGTATTTATTCTGATGATTTAAATGATGTGCAATTATTTATTGAGGCAGGAAAAAATCATATAGCCTGCTGGTGCAAAAAATCAGGTGAAGCTGTTTTGCGGGCTTTCGAATTTTTTCAGTGCGACGATTACACAGCAGAAAATTTTGAAACGTTGATAGATAACACAAGGTTGTATTCTCGCCTGCTTACAATGCCGGTAGAAAACACTCATTTTTTTTGGAATACAACTGATGTTGTTTGCGTGCCAAACGAAAAAGATGATGCTGCCTTTCTTAAAGCAAATTTTGATTTAATGTTTGGCAATGCAGATAATGCAAAAATATTTTCAACGCCAGCAAATGATTGCCTAATTGCGTGGAGAATTGATGACAAACAACAAAACATTGCACAGCAAAGTTTTCGCGGCGCATCTTTCAGCAATCATTATGTGCCGTTGTTGTCATCATTAACTTCAGAAAACAGCAACGCTGTTTATTTATTTTTTTATCCGCACTATTTTACGATTGTAGTATTTAAACAAAGCAAGCTGCAGTTTATACAAACAGTAAAATATGTTTCAACAGACGATGTTTTATATGTTGTTTTAAATGTTTACAAACAATATGCAATTGAAAAAAACATTCCTGTTTTTTATGGCGGCTTTGTTGCAGAAAAATCTAAGTTATACGATACACTTTATCAATACCTCGAAGCATTTCAGGCGCTGAAAGTTGATGAAAATCTTTTTGCTTCAGAAGGTTTCAATGCTTATCCATCGTACTATTTTTTGCCTTATATAAATTATGTTGTATGAGGATTATTTCCGGATCTTTTGGCGGAAGAAGAATTCATCCGCCCGCAAAAATGCCATACACACGCCCAACTACAGACATTGCAAAAGAAGGATTATTTAATATACTGCAAACAAGAATAGATTTTGAAAACGCTAAAACGCTTGATCTTTTTGGCGGAACCGGAAGTATAAGTTATGAACTTGCTTCAAGAGGCGCATCATCATTAACTATTATAGAAAAAGATGCAACGATGTATGCTTTCATAAAAAAAAATATAACTGACTTTAAAATTGAAAACGTGAATGTATTGCGCATTGATGTTTTTAATTTTCTTTCTAACTGCACAGAACAATATGATTTTATTTTTGCCGGTCCGCCATATGCTTTGCAATCAATTGATGATTTACCAAAGATGATTATTGAAAAAAAATTAATTGCAGCAGAAGGCTATTTCGTTTTGGAACATACGCCGCGAAACGATTACGAAAAATATAAAGGTTTTAGTTTTAAAAGAAATTATGGAACAACTGTATTTTCTTTTTTTGTGAATGAAGAATGAATAACTAACTTAATAATATGAATATAATTTTTGTTACAGGAATTGGAACCGATGTTGGTAAAACCGTTGCTTCTGCAATATTGTGCGAAGCGCTTGAAGCAGATTATTGGAAACCTATACAGGCTGGTTTTGATAAAGGAACTGATGCGGAATTTTTGCGCTCTCTTATCATAAATAAAAAAACAATTATTCATCCTGAAACGTATAAACTAAAGCTTGCTTCTTCGCCGCATATTGCTGCAAGAAAAGAAGGGATAAATATTAGTTTGAATAAATTATATGAAGATTATTTAAAAATTATCGAAGGCAAAAATTCTGATTATAACTTAATTATTGAAGGCGCCGGCGGTTTAATGGTGCCTTTAAATGATAATGAATTTATTGCAGAGCTTATTAAAAAGCTACAGGTCAAAGTTGTGTTGGTAAGCAAAAATTATTTAGGCAGCATTAATCATTCTTTGTTAACGGCAAAAATTTGCAAAGAAAATAAACTGGAAGTTTTAGGATGGATGTTTAATGAGGATTATATGAGTTACGAACTGGAAATTGAGCAATGGAGCGGTTATACAAAAATTGCAACCGTACCAACATGTGA
>JBDUEO010000364.1:0-3904 GCA_040002335.1 Parafilimonas sp.
TGGCGAAGAATGAGCAAACGAAAGAATTTGAATACCATGACAAAGGCTCACTGGCAACAGTAGGGCGCAACCTGGCAGTTGTTGACCTCCCCAAGCTACATATTAAAGGCTTTTTGGCATGGCTTTTTTGGATGGGGCTACATTTATTTTTATTGCTGGGTGTAAAGAACAGGGTGGCTGTTTTTTTTAACTGGATATATAATTACATCACTTATGATCAGAATTTAAGGCTCATATTCCGTGCTTTTAAAAAACCTCAAAACCTCAATACCTAAAACCCTATGAAGATGGCCTCACATTTTTTGCGTGCAGAATGGAACAACCTTATCATGGCGAATTATGCAGTACCTGAAGAGATGCTTGCACCTTATCTTCCACATAAAACGGAACTTGACCGATACCATGGTAAAGTATTTGTAAGCCTTATTGGGTTTATGTTTTTAAACACAAGAATTCGCGGCCTTAGTGTTCCTTACCATATAAACTTTGAAGAAGTAAACCTGCGTTTTTATGTAAAACATAATGATAATGGCAAGTGGAAAAGGGGTACTGTTTTTATAAAAGAAATTGTTCCAAAGCCCGCAATAACTTTCATCGCAAATAATTTGTACAAGGAGAAATACGCTACGATGAAAATGAAGCATTTCCATGTGGAGAAAGATGATAAAATTGAAACCTGCTACGAATGGAAGTTTAACGGTAAATGGAATAAGCTTGCCGCATCATGCCATAAAAAATCACAGGCAATGGCCAAAGAAAGTGAAGAAGAATTTATTGCAGAACATTACTGGGGCTACACGAAATATAAAGAAAACATAACCTACGAATATGAAGTGATGCATCCCCGTTGGGAAATTTTTAAAGTCGCTGATTATATTGTAAACTGCGATTTTAAGGGAATTTACGGAGATGAATTTGCCTTTCTGCATAAAGCAAAACCTTCTTCTGTTTTTATGGCAAAAGGCTCTGAAGTGAGGATACACACAAAGAAGGAACTGTCTTAAAAAATTTGATAAAAAAATTAAACTTTCTGCACCGGCAATAGAATTTTGTTAGCTGCTCAATGTTTTACTGCGCCCCGGTTTACTTTTTAGATTGCCAAAATCTGTCCTTGCCTTCTGCTATCCATTCCAAAGATTGATTAACTCTTTTTTGTCGTGTTTCTTCTGTTTTTGCGTCTGCAAGCCAAACAATATAGTTTTTACGAAATGAAGGCGATTTACTTTCAAAGATTGCAGTTGCTTGTTTGTCTTTTTTAAGTGCGTCGAGAAATGCGTTTGGTGCAACAACTTCAACTGCTGATTTCTCTTTTACAGGTTTTGGTTTTGCAATACCGGTTGCGTTTAGTTCCATTGCTTCTTTGATGTATGCCACTAAAATTTTGCTGTCAGGCAATTCAGATATATCTTTTACTTTGTCCATATAGCCGAATTTCTTACCACCTTTTACGCTTTCTTGAATTTCTTTATCTTTCATTAGTTCAGCTTTGTATAAGCTAAACGAACAATGTTGTTTAAAACCACCAAACATACACAAGTGATCGCCTTTAAATGAATAATGAGGCGTTCCCCACTTAATATTTTCTTCAACGTCAGGGCAAGTTCTGAAAATAATTTCTCTTAAATGGTTAAGAATAGGTTTTGCAAAATCAGCCATTTTTGCAATGTAAGCGGTTACTTCTTTATTATAATTTTCCATTGTTTGAAGTATTTAATTTAGAGAAGAAAGATTCTATTTTTTTAAAATTGCTATTAATTCATCTAATTTTTCAAGTGTTGAAATCATCCCTTGTTGCATTCCCATATTTATTACGGTTTCTAAATCAGTTAATGACGCATAGGTTACCAATGTTTCAACGACAGTATTTTTTCCTTTGTCGGAAAATGTTACCGTCCATTTTGCTCTTGGTAAGTCAGCATTAATTTCTCCTTTTTCGTTTGTAAAAGCATCTAACGTTTCGTAATAATCAATAGGGTTAATATTGCAATACTCTGTCCAACCCCAATATTCTGTTCCATTAGGTTCTATCATTGCGTAGTGCCAATGCCCACCATTCTTAAAGTCCATTGATTTTGTTTTTGTAGTAAGTGGTTTGGGTGCAAACCATTGGCCCAACAATTCTTTTTTTGTGTAACAGTCCCAAACAAGTTGCCGGCTTGCATTAAATTCTCTTCTAATTGTAAGCGTATTATTTTCCTTGTCCACAAGGAATTCAAATTGTAAATTATTCATTTCTTTTGTTTTTTAATTGTTGATAACAATATGTCGAGCTGGCCAAACCGGCTTTCCCAAATTTTTCTAAACTGCTCAAGCCATTTGTCTATTTCTTTCATTTTTTCTATTTCAAGCGAATAGAGAATTTCTCTGCCCTGGTGTTCTTGTTTCACAAGTTCACACTCTGTCAAAATGCGTAAATGTTTAGACACGGCTTGCCTGGTGGTATTGAAGTTGTCGGCAATGGCATTAGGTGTCATTGCTTGTAAAGCGATTAAAGTTATTATTGCCCTCCTTGTTGGGTCTGCAATGGCTTGAAAAATATCTCGGCGCATTTGCCTGAATTTTATTTATGAAACTAACCGGTTGCAAATATATGTGCAACTTTTTGGTTTCGCAGTTTTCGTCGCAAAGATTTTATAAAATTTTTTTATGAATTGCTTGTCGAATTGTTGTTTGCTATAATAACAGCTAACTTATCTCATTGGCGAACTTGAAGGATTTGGAAAGAAGCCAATAGAATTTGCAGGTTACAAAGATTTACAAAAGTATTCTATTGATATAATATCAAAAAAATAGCCATTTAAGCTTAACTGAAAACAGTTACATAATCCCATTTAATATGTTTATCCCTTCGGTATGGATAGGAGGGTTTTTGCAATAAAAAATATGTTATTGAATGTCATAAAGAAGCAATAAATTTATGAGTTAAAGATTTATCCTTTAATCCCAAAATTGCTTGTATTATGAAAGTAAAACTAAAGAGGGGTTCCCCTCCGTTATCAACAAAACTGCTTTTCATTATTTTTTTAATGTTGTTATTTTCCTCGTCTGGTTATTCGCAAACCGTCACGGGTACTATTGTTGATGACAACAACCTGCCGGTTCCTGCAGTGACCATACAGGTAAAAAATACAGCCCGTGCAACAACCAGTAATGCCTACGGCAAATACGAAATAAATGCTTCGCCGGAAGAGGTGTTGATATTTAGCTACGTAGGCACTCCTGCCCAGGAGGAAACAGTGGGAAGGAGAACTACAATAAATATCCACATTGCAGGAAGTGTTCAAAACCTTAAAGAGGTAGTAGTAACGGCTTTGGGCATTAAAAAGCAAACAAGGGGGCTTGGATACTCTGCCACAAGTGTTGACCCTGACGAACTAAGTGTAAACCGGACCCCCAACCCTGTTAATGCCCTCCAGGGTAAAATTGCAGGCGTGGATATCTCGTCTCTCGGCACCGGCCCCGGCGGAACTTCCAAAATACGGATTCGCGGCCAATCAAGTATCAATGGCCAAAACAATCCGCTTATAGTAATAAATGGAGTGCCCATTGACAATACCAATTTCAATGATAACACAAACGGCGTTGCCGGTGGCGGTGTAACCGCAGACGGTGGAGACGGCTTGTCCAGCATAAACCCTGATGATATAGAAACCATGACTGTTTTGAAGGGCGCCCCTGCTGCAGCATTGTACGGATCGCGTGCTGAAAATGGCGTTATCATGATAACCACAAAAACAAGGGGAAAAGGTAAAGGAATAGGAGTTACTTATAATGGGAATTACACCAATGAAACGCCTCTTGACTATACTGATTATCAAAAAGAATATGGGCAGGGCGAAAAAGGAGTAAGGCCAACCTCTCCTAACCCTACCTCGGGCGAGTGGTCTTTTGGTGAAAAATTTGC
>JBDUEO010000365.1:0-3881 GCA_040002335.1 Parafilimonas sp.
TTACGCTTTGTATTATCTTTCCATTTGATATTAACAGAATAATTTATGGTAAAGCTGATTTTATTAATTCTACTTTTTCTGTTATCATTGTTAACCGTTTTTAGAGCGCCAACCGATTGGATTTGGTATGTATCCATATTAGTAACCGAATTTTCTTGGGTATTTTTCTGTGTTGTTGTAGTGATAATGCCCGTAAAGTTCGGCGGAAAAAATTATACGGCAGCTTCACTTATTTTTGGCTTTGCAGCTTTAATTTTTTATACAATACCTTTTATATATGCAGTTCGCATAACACCGGGTGTAGAGCAAATATTTGCAGATAAAAACACTAACGAAGACAAAACTCCACCTTTTGAATGGAGCAAACTGGTAACAGGATTATTTGCCAAACAAGCATCATATCAAACCCTTACTTACGATACAGCAAAAAAACTTACATTGGATTTTTATCCATCTTTTATAAAAGGAAACCAGCCATGTATTTTGGTAGTGCATGGCGGTTCCTGGTCAAGTGGTGATAGCCAACAGTTACCGGAACTCAATAGCGAATTGGCAAAACGTGGCTATAACGTTGCCAGTATTAATTACAGGTTAGCGCCACAATATAAATATCCCGCACCTGTAGAAGATGTAAAATCAGTGTTTGCATTTCTGCGTGAGCATGGCAAACAGCTTTCTATTGATACCAATCAATTTGTTTTATTAGGAAGAAGTGCCGGCGGCCAAATTGCACTTTCGGCAGCTTATACTTTACATGATGATGCCGCCCTTAAAGGCGTGATTTGTTTTTACGCACCGGTTGATATGGTTTGGGGCTACGCTAATCCTACTAATCCGCTGGTGCTCGACAGCCGCCAGGTAATGTCGGATTATTTGGGCGGAACTTATAAACAAGTGCCGCAACAGTATATCGCGAGTTCTGGCAATTATACAGCAAGGGCTAATGTGCCGCCTGCACTTTTAATATATGGACAGAATGATCCGCTTGTATCGTACCTGCATGCTGTGCGGTTAAGTAAAAAGTTAGATAGCCTTAGTGTGCTTCATTACAACGTTTACCTGCCCTGGGCAACACACGGTTTTGATTTTACACTGAACGGACCGGGAGGCCAAATAAGCACCTGGTGCGTGCTGCAATTTGTAGATAAAATAACAATAAGGCAAAACAACTTGCAGTGAGTATCAGTGCCCATTTCCTTTAAAAGAAGAATTATATTAAAAGTTTATTCAAACCAATTTATTGGTAATTGGAGATAAGCGGTTGGTTTAAAGTGCAATTGACAAAGAAGAAACTTTGGAACAAATTATGCAACCATTTATTTTATTCACTAATTCATGCATTGATGAATCGAAAAAATAAAGTTACGGCAGCTTTGATAGCGATAGCAGGAGCCTCGCTCCTTTTACATTCCTTGCCGCACTATTCCTAAAGGCGTTAGTGCCGTAAATAATTTTGACAAGCAAAAATATTTGGGTAGATGGTTTGAGATTGCACGCATTGATTACATTTTTGAAAAAAATTTAAATAATGTACGGCAGATTATTCGCTTAACAAAAACGGGAGTATTAAAGTTGTAAACCGAGGCTATAATTTTAAGGAAAAGAAAGAAGAGAAATCTGTCGGCAAAGCCAAATTTGCAGGTACAGATACAGTTGGAAAATTAAAGGTTTCTTTTTTCGTGCCATTTTATGCTGGGTGTAATGTAATTGCGATTGATGACGCATATAAATATGCATTGATTGCAGGGAAAAATCACAATTATCTGTGGCTGCTTTCACGGCAAAAAACAATACCCGATAATGTAAAAAATGAATACTTATCAATAGCAAAAAAGGCAGGATATAATGTTGATAATCTAATTTGGGTAAAACATAATTGATGATATAAATGTTGCTGTTGTTGTTTTTTCCGCAACTCAAATATCAATGTTGGATTTGCTTTTATTTTTCAAATCTTGTCGGTGATAACTACAAGGGCGAAGACGAAGTTGTTACTTTTTTAAGCAACATAAATCTCTTTCTAATGTATCTTGAATAGCTTTTGCGCATGAAGGATTATCGTTATTTTATTAATGCGACCTAATTAAATTAATAGATCCAGTATCTTTTGGCGCTTGTGAACAAAAGATTTGATTATTCAAATATCAATGCTAAACATGTTGTCGTTTTTGAAAAACCCTTCATTGCCTCAATCTCTCTTAACGCTAAAAATTATAAGAGCGCAAATTTTATAGAATGCTTGCGAAACTATTAATGTATAGCTAAGCTAATTCAATCACTTTATTTCTTTAAAGCACTCAAATAAATGATATTATTTTAAAGCAATTGCAAAC
Organism: Parafilimonas sp.; assembly: GCA_040002335.1. Lineage (GTDB taxonomy): Bacteria > Bacteroidota > Bacteroidia > Chitinophagales > Chitinophagaceae > Parafilimonas. Next base: position 2,334 of record JBDUEO010000365.1, read on the forward strand.
AAGTATTGCAAAGATTTTTTCTATTTCTAAAAATCTGTAACCTTTTTGATAGTCCTGCACTCTATAAGAGTCTAAACAATTTTTAATATGAAACGAATAAACATTTTTGCAGTAACAGTATTTGCGTTGGGTATAAGTGCATTTATGCCTTCAACAAAATCTTCACAAACCACTAAGCTTACCGATCCTGAAATTGCTTCGGTTGCTGTGGTGGCAAATCAAAATGATATAAGTTTTGCAGCCATAGCAAAAACAAAATCCACTAACAAGGATATATTGGAATTTGCGCAAACTATGGCAACCGATCATCAATCAGTAATTGACCAGGCCACTGCGCTGGTTACAAAATTGGGTGTTACACCAAAAGATAATGCGGTAAGTAAAAAATTATTATCAGATGCGGGCAATACAGAAAAAATGCTCTCATCAAAATCAGGCGATGCTTTTAATAAAGCTTATATAAATAATGAAGTGGCATATCATAAAGCAGTAATTGCAGAAGTAGAAAATGTATTGATACCCGATGCAACAAATAAAGATCTTAAAGATCTTCTGCAAAAAGTTTTGCCCATACTTAAAATACATCTTGAACATGCAGAAATGGTGCAGAAAATGTTTGCGAAATGAGTACAGTAACTATTTTTTTAAGGAGCAGCCTGTTGATCTTGTGCAGCGTGATTGTTTTAAATGGCTGCTCCTCTCCTTCGGGAGAAACCGAAGATAAAACCAACACCACTGAAGTGCCTGAAGCAAAACCAGCGCCTTCATTATACGTGGTACAAATAGAACAAATGAAATTTTTTCCTTCTGATATTACAGTTAACCCAGGCGATACTGTAATGTGGATTAACAACGATATGGTAGCGCATGATGTAACGGAAGAAAAAAGCAAGGCATGGTCTTCATCGTTGTTGCAGCCGGGCAAATCATGGAAGTTTCTGCCAAAGGAAAGTGCAGATTACTATTGCTCAATACACGTAGTAATGAAAGGCAGCATCACTATAAAATAAATAGCTTTAAATAAGCGTAAGACATACTTAAAATAGTATAAGTTGAAGGAAAGGTTTGAACAATATTCCGATACAGAAACAATAAATAAAGTATCAGGTTAGCGAACTAACCCTGAATAAAATACTGATACGCCGCTATAATTCTTTACCCTTCATTGTTGGTCTTATGATTTACTAAAATTCATCAACAATAATGTGATTTATTCTTGCTAACATCAACATGGACGAGAGTTGAAAGCTAACCAGTTAATATAAATCCAACTAACTAACTTACACCTGTTTAAAATATATAGTAATGAAAAGTATAAGAATTTTCGCATCAGTTTTTATAAGCATGAGTGTTTGCATGTTTATGCTGATGTACAGTTGTAATGCGCAATCAGCACATGCATTTTTACTGGCGCTTTCAAAACAAAATCATACGCTCGCAATCATTTACGTTTGGGCGTAAATCAGCACTTGCATCCAAACTTTTTTCTATATCTGTCGCTCCTCTTATTTTCATCCAATATTTTAATGTATCCTCAAGTATTTGATC
>JBDUEO010000366.1:0-3872 GCA_040002335.1 Parafilimonas sp.
ATACAAAAGTGCCCGGGCTGCATTCAACATCTTTTCTTTGTGCATGTACAGGAAAGGTTGGCGAACCACCGGCAACTATTTTTAATTTTTTGTTTATTGCTGATTCAATTTGGTTTGCAAGATGTACAACCTGGCTGAAAGCTTTGTCTGCATTGCGTTTGCGCGCTTCAAAATTTGTATCGTGAATATGGCCGTCATAAGCATGTAAGCCAATAATATCAATTCCTTTTAAGCTGCGGCAATCCTGGAACAACTGAAATGCGTCTTCTGTTGTAATGCCCGTTCTGTTCATGCCAACATTCAAATCAATAAAAACCTTCAGCGAAAGATTATCGTTTGAAAATATTTTTGAAATGGATTCAGCATTTATTTTATCATCAATTAAAGTTGAGAATTTTGTTGTAGTATATTTTTTCACCAACTGCAATAAACGTTTGGCTTTTGTTGGTGTGGGCTGATAAGCAAGCAATACATCCGGTGCCAGTATCATCGCGAGCATTTCTGCTTCTGCAATAGTGGCGCATTTAAATTTGGTGATGCCTGCATCTAACATCATGGTACATACTTCTGCAATTTTATTTGTTTTTACATGCGGGCGTAAGTGCGCAACATCTTTCATTTGTATTAATGCATTGATGTTTTGCTGCACACGTTCTTTATAAATAATTAATGCAGGCGAATCAATTGCTTCAATATTTTTTATTTGATACCAGTTCATTATAATGATTGAATAATTGCTGAATAATGTTGATGCAGTTGCAGTGTTGCGATCCCGCACCAAGTGTGGGACAGGCTGAACCGTGCTGCCATTATTGATGAAGCTTGTAACCGAAAAAAATTATACTTCGCAAACCATTCTGCAAAAACGGCTGTATAGTTTTTCATATTGCGGCACAATGATCTGCAGATCAAATTTCATGGCCTGCTCTTTTGCATTTTTACGAAACTGCTGCAATAAATCTTCATCCGATAATAATTTCACAGCGCAATCGCTCATCGTTTGCACATCGCCAACAGCAGCAGTAAAACCGGTTTTGCCATTAATATTTATCTCGGGCAGGCCACCTGCATTTGAACTTATAACAGGCACGCTTGCAGCCATCGCTTCCATTGCTGCAAGCCCAAAACTTTCATATTCGCTTGGCAAAATAAAAAGATCGCACACAAGCAAAATTTCTTCTATCTGCTCCTGCTTGCCAAGAAAACGTACCGCATCGTACACCTGCAATTTGCGTGCAAGGTCTTCCATGCTTTTACGTTCTGGTCCATCACCAACCAACAATAATTTCGCAGGTATTTGTTTGTGCACGTTGGCAAAAATTTCAATTACATCATTTACTCTTTTTATTTTTCTGAAGTTAGATGCGTGAATTAAAATCTTTTCATTATTGGGTGCTATTACTTTTCTAAAAGCATCAATTGGTTTTTTATCGTAACGGCTGTTATCAACAAAATTTTCAATTACTTCAATATCTTTTGTAATGTCGAAAGAACGGTAGGTTTCGTCTTTTAAATTTTGCGAAACGGCTGTAATAGCATCGCTTTCATTTATTGAAAAAGTTACAACAGGTTCATACGTTTTATCGCGCCCAACCAAAGTAATATCTGTGCCATGCAACGTGGTGATAACAGGAATTGTTCTTCCTTTTTTTAAAAGAATTTGCTTAGCCATATATGCGGCTGATGCATGCGGAATGGCATAATGTACATGCAATAAATCAAGATCGTGGTTCAGAATTACATCAACCATTGTGCTCGCCAATGCAAGTTCATAAGGCGGAAAATCGAACAGCGGGTAAGAAGGCACGCTTACTTCATGATAAAATATATTTGCGCTGAAAACATTTAACCTAACGGGTTGCTGATATGTTATAAAATGAACTTCGTGGCCTTTATCTGCCAATGCTTTTCCAAGTTCTGTAGCCAAAACGCCGCTGCCGCCAAAAGTGGGATAACAAACTATTCCTATACGCATTCAATGTTTTTAAGCAAAGTAACAATGTAATGTGTAATTAGTTTAAACCGTTTGTAAAGATTACGCGAAGTATTAACGAAAACGAAATGAATGGTAACTTAAAATTATTATGCATAACAAAATAACGAATGCTAATTTTATATTAAAGGCTTACAGTTATAGCTATTAGTTAAAAAAGTTCTTCAAATTCACTTAAAAAATATTTCATTTTACACGCCGGTTAATTTTATAAAAATGAACAGAAACAGTTTGCTGATTTGTTTTTTGCTATCTATTTTTTGCACTGCAATTACAAATGCACAGGTAAAAAAAGTTGATACAATTGTTAAGATGGGTGATTACGATTTTCATGTTGAATGCAACAATAAAGATTCGGCTGAAAACATGGTTATCATTTCTCCCGTTGGATTCAGGACAGATCAAAATCATACAGTATTTAAAGTACCGGGAAGAGTGAGTAAGGCAATGACTGATGATTTTAATGATGATGGCTATCCTGACCTTGTATTATGCCTTTACAAAGGCGATATTGGTACTATTGCGGGCATTTCATCCAGTGAAAATAAAAGCCTTGTTCCAATTTTTTTTCCAGATATTTTTCTTGATCCTACAATACGGGAAGGCTACAAAGGCCACGATATATTTTCTACATTAACAGGAACATTACTTAGAAAATTTCCCGTGTACTTACCCACCGATTCACCTGACAAACCCACAGGCGGTATGCGTACGGTACAATATAAAGCCATGAAGGATAATAATAATTTATCTTTCAAAGTATTAAGAACATTTGATGTAAAAAACTGAACGGCAATTTTGAAAAAATCTATTTTTAAAAGATGAAAAAAAATAAGAATGATGCCATCGCATCACAGCTTTCAGAAAATAAAAAATATGAAGACATACATTTTGTTGACAGCACAAAACCTGTATGGAACTATTCTTTATTCAGTGATGAAGACATCAGCAATTTTCAAAACGGAACACATTACCGCTTGTACGAATTCTTTGGCAACAAGCAGCTTGAAGTATTGAACACTGAAGGAACCTATTTTGCCGTATGGGCGCCAAACGCAACGCAGGTAAGCGTTATAGGAAATTTTAATGATTGGAATAATGATGCGCATCAATTATTTGTACGCATTGAAAACAGCGGCATTTGGGAAGGTTTTATTCCAGGTGTAGCGAGCGGCGAAAGCTATAAATATCATATTCATGGATACCAGGGTTTGCAATTAGACAAAGGAGATCCCTTTTCGCATTTTTGGGAAAAGAAACCCTTAACAGCTTCTATAACGTGGGGAACTTTTTATGATTGGACAGATAAAAAATGGATGAAGCACCGCAAAAAAAACAATTCACTTGATGTTGCTTTTTCTGTGTATGAAGTTCATCTTGCAAGCTGGATGCGGCCTGATAAATATGATGAAGACAGCTACAATACTTATGGCCAAATAACAGAACGGCTTGTTCCTTATGTAAAACAAATGGGTTTTACACATGTTGAATTTATGCCGGTAATGGAACATCCTTTTGATGGAAGCTGGGGCTACCAGGGAACCGGCTACTTCGCTCCTACTTCACGCTTTGGAAGCCCGCAGGATTTTGCTGCAATGGTTGATGCTTTTCATAATGCAGGCATTGGCGTTTTGCTTGATTGGGTGCCTTCGCATTTTCCTTATGATGCGCATGGTTTATTTATGTTTGATGGAACGCATACGTATGAATATGCCGATATGCGCAAAGGATATCATCCGGACTGGAATTCATATATATTTAATTATAAACGCGGAGAAGTAAAAAGTTTTTTAATAAGCAATGCGCGTTTCTGGTGCGATCGTTTTCATGCAGATGGTTTGCGTGTTGATGCTGTAAGTTCAATGCTGCAATTAGATTA
>JBDUEO010000367.1:0-3870 GCA_040002335.1 Parafilimonas sp.
TATTGCAGGGTTTACAGCCTGGTGATAAAGTAATTACATCAAGCTATGAAAACTACGGCGACATACAGCAATTAATATTAAAAAAATAAATTTTATACATCATACCAAAAAATACATCATGATAAAGATTTCGGAACTCGAGAAAATTTACCGCACAGAAGAAGTAGAAACTGTTGCGCTTAACAAGCTGTCAATTGAAGTAAAAGACGGCGAATTTGTTGCCGTAATGGGGCCTTCAGGTTGTGGCAAATCCACACTGCTTAATATATTGGGTATGCTCGATGATCCTGATGCAGGCAGCTTTCTTTTTAATAATATTGAAGTAGCGCATTTTAATGAACGAAAACGTGCAGACCTGCGTAAAAATAATATAGGTTTTGTGTTTCAAAGTTTTAATCTTATTGATGAGCTAACCGTTTTTGAAAATGTTGAACTTCCCCTGATCTATACCGGCGTAAAAACTGCAGACAGAAAAAAACGAGTGGAGCAAGTGTTGGATAAAGTACAGATCATGCATCGCCGCAACCATTACCCGCAACAGCTTTCAGGTGGCCAGCAACAGCGTGTGGCAGTTGCAAGAGCAGTAGTAAATCACCCAAAATTAATTCTTGCGGATGAACCTACCGGAAACCTTGACAGCAGCAATGGTAATGAAGTAATGCAATTACTTACAGAATTAAATGAGCAAGGCACAACTATCGTAATGGTTACGCACAGCGAACATGATGCACGTTACAGCCATCGCATTATTCGCATGTTAGATGGACAAACGGTTACAGAAAATATTCTTATTTAAGAAGCCCATCCAATCTTCCCAAAGGGAAGGCTTATGAACATCAACATGAGCTACATTATAATAATCAAACTAAAAGTCCTCTTCTTAGGAGAGGATTTAGGAGAGGCTTTTTATGCTTAAGAATTATTTTAAAATAGCGTTTCGCAACCTGCTGCGTAATAAAGCTTTTTCATTCATAAATATTACAGGCCTTGCCGTTGGTATGGCAAGCGCCATGCTTATTTTGTTATGGATACAAAATGAAATAAGCCATGACAGGTTTTATAAAAATGCTGACCGCATTTATACATTAAACAACCGCGATAAATTCAATGGTGAATTATGGGCTTGGAACACAACGCCAAAAATTCTGGTGCCAACGATAAAGCAGGAATATCCCGAAGTAGAGCAAGCCGTAAGAGTTACGAATTGTTCTTTTCTTTTTACGGTTGGCGATAAACACATTAATGAAAGTGGCAATTTTACAGATACGTCATTTTTTAAAGTCTTTAGTTTCCCGTTGTTGGAAGGCAACGCATCAACTGCATTAAATCAACAAAATAATATTGTTATCACGCAAAAGTTAGCAAAAAAACTTTTTGGTAATACTGATGCCGTAGGTAAAATTATAAGGATTGATAGTGCTGATAATTTTACGGTTACTGCTGTTATGAAAGACCTGCCAAACAATACGAGTTTTGATTTTGATTATTTGTTGCCATGGAGTTATTTAAAAAAGATTGGCGGCGATGATAGTTATTGGGGCAATAATTCTGTTCAGTCATATTTATTACTAAAACCTGGCGTTTCTCTAACTGCGTTTAATAATAAAATTAAAAACGTTACCATCAATCATACAAAAGGCAGCGGCGATTCATCAACAACACAAGTATTTGCTTATCCTTTAAAAGATATGTGGCTGTATTCGAAATCAGATAACGGCCAATATGTTGATGGAAGAATTGAAACAGTAAACCTGTTTGCAATTATAGCTTGTTTTATTCTTTTAATTGCCTGCATCAACTTTATGAATTTAAGCACAGCACGCAGCGAAAAACGTGCGAAAGAAGTTGGTATTCGTAAAGTAGTTGGTGCGCAAAAATCGTTACTTATAGCGCAGTTTATTGGTGAAAGTATTTTACTTGCTTTTATTGCTTTTGTTTTTGCTTTAATAATTGTTGCAATAAGTTTACCTGGGTTTAATAATCTTGTTGGCAAACAATTGCATATTGATTTTGCCAACGGTTATTACTGGCTTTTTGCATTGGCGTTTATAATTTTTAGCGGTGTGCTTGCGGGCAGTTATCCTGCATTTTATTTATCATCTTATAAACCTGTAAAAGTTTTAAAAGGTACTTTTAAAGCAAGCCATGCTTTGGTAACGCCACGAAAAATTTTGGTGGTGCTTCAGTTTACATTTGCCATTGCACTTATTATTTGCACTATTTTGGTTGAACAACAAATTAAATATGCACAGGATAGAGATACAGGTTATGCAGGCAATCTGCTTGTGTATACAAATCTGAATGGAGACATCAACAAAAATTTTCTGCTAATAAAAAATGAATTGATTAATAGTGGTGCTGCAGTTGCGGTAACAAAATCTATGAGCCCGGTTACACAACGTTACAGCGATGGCTGGGGCTTTACATGGACTGGCAGTAATGAAGATGATAGTAAAACCGATTTTGTAAGAATGTCTTCTGATGCAGATTTTGTAAAAACATTAGGTGTTCATTTATTGCAAGGTCGCGATATTGATATATACAAATATCCAACTGATTCAACTGCTGTTTTATTAAATGAAGCTGCTGTAAAAGTAATGCGTTTAAAAAATCCGGTGGGCACTGTTATTCATTCAGATGATAAAAACTGGACAGTAGTCGGCGTGGTTAAAGATTTTATTTATGGATCACCATACGACAAAGTACAACAGTTAATAGTTATGGGGCCAGCCTCATGGTTTGGTGTAATGCACTTTAAACTTAATCCTGCTAACTCAACACAAAAAGATTTGAATTTTGCACAAAATATTTTCAAAACATATAATCCTCAATATCCTTTTGATTACAAATTTGCAGATGAATCGTATGCATTAAAATTCCAGGAACAACAACGTACCGGAACATTAGCAGCTTTATTTGCCGGCTTAACAATTTTTATTTCTTGCTTAGGATTATTTGGCCTTGCTACATACATGGCTGAAAACAGAATTAAAGAAATTGGTGTACGCAAAGTGCTTGGCGCATCCGTAATAAATATTACAACTTTGTTATCAAAAGATTTTTTAAAACTTGTAATCATCTCTTTAATTGTTGCTTCACCAATTGCATGGTGGGCAATGAGTTCCTGGCTTAAAGAGTATACATACCGCATCAATATTGAGTGGTGGGTATTTGTATTGGCTGGCTTTTTATCCATTGCCATTGCATTGCTTACAATAAGCTATCAATCTATTAAAGCAGCAATCGCTAATCCCGCAAAAAGTTTACGATCGGAATAATCAAGCCAATCCAACGCTTTAGAATATCGTATTGTATAAACCACATTAAATTATAATCAAACTAAAAATTCTTTCCCTTCGGGGAAGATTTAGGAGAGGCTTTTTATGATCAGAAATTATTTTAAAACAGCGTGGAGAAATCTTACACGTAATAAAGTTTATGCATTCATAAATATTGGCGGCATTGCAATTGGTTTAGCTGCTTTCTGGCTGATTGCTTTATATGTTGGTGATGAATTAAGTTTTGACCGCTCTTTTACAAATGCAGATAGAATTTATCGTATTGCAGAACATGCAAATTGGGATGGCGGCAATATGAATTTTCCGCTAACGCCGCCGCCGCTTGCGCCGGCTTTAACTTCAAATTTTAAAGAAGTACAGCAAGCTGCACGAATAGATATTGAAGGCGGCGGCGTAATAAAATATGGTGATAAAACAATTAAGCAAAACGATATTTGTATTACCGATAATTCTTTCTTTAAAATATTCGATTATACATTTTTATATGGAAATGCAGCAACCGCTTTATCGCAGCCGCAATCTATTGTTATTACAGAAAGTTTTGCAAAGAAAATTTTTGGTGATGCTTCAT
>JBDUEO010000368.1:0-3869 GCA_040002335.1 Parafilimonas sp.
TGCTCCAACAGAAGGCGCTGGCGTTTTTCCATTACGCCTTGAAAAGCCACGGGGCGTTGATGCTGGGAAGGACTGAAGGCCTCAGTGCTCACACCGGCCTGTTCTCCATCGCGGACCGAAAGCACAAGTTCTTCCTCAGAATTGCGGCTGCCGTCGTCCCTCTCGATGTGGACCACGTGGCCCAGGGAACTCCGTTGGCGCATGGCAAGCCACTCAAGGAAACGCCAGCCGGCCTCGACCTGGAGAAAGAAACTGACCGCCTCATTTGGGAACGTTACTCCCACGCCGCTCTGGTGGTGAACAACGACCTTCAGATCCTGCTCGTCCGCGGCGATACCAGCCCCTATCTCCGCCTGGCGCCCGGTAAAGCCGCTCTTCAACTGTTGAGAATGCTGCGCACAGAACTGGTCGTGGAAGTGAGCGCCGCGATCCAGAAAACACGCCGCGGCGGCGGCAGCGTCCGCCGCGAAGGAATTGAGATCGAACAAGGCCGGCAACTGCGTGGAGTGAACATAGAGGTCCGGCCATTCTTGGCCGCGGGCGGTCGCGAGCGGTACTTTCTGATCCTGTTCGAAGAAGCCGGTCTGCGAGAGCAGCCGCCCGCTATGCCGGCCGCCGGCAAAGGCAACAAGCTCCAGGAACGGGAACTGCTCCGAGTGCGGAACGAACTGGCGCACACGCGGGAGTATGTGCAGGCCATCATCCGGGACCAGGAATCCACCAACGACGAGCTGAAGACAGTGAACGAAGAAGCCCTCTCCGGCATGGAGGAGTTGCAGAGCACCAACGAAGAGCTGGAAACATCCAGGAAAGAACTGCAATCGAGCAACGAGGAACTGGTCACGCTCAATGAGCAGTTGCAGAACCGCAACGCCGAATTGGCGCATCGCTCCGATGAACTGACCAACGTTCTGAACGGAGCGGGCTTTCCGATCCTCATCCTGGACACCGACTGGAGAATCCGGCTTTTCACTCCTCCGGCGGAAAAAGTGCTGGGACTGCTCCCCACCGATGTGGGGCGGCCGATTGGCAACCTGCGGCTCGGCGTGCTGGTGCCGGACCTTGAAGAGTTGATCTCGACGGTTGTCGCGAAAGGCGGCGATGTGCGGCGGGAGGTTCAAAACCCCGATGGGCGGTGGTATGCGTTGCATATACGTCCGTTCTGGACAGGCGAAAGGAAGATCGAAGGCGTGCTGATGGCTTTCGTGGATGTTCACGAGTTCAAGCTAAATAAGGAGGCGCTGCAAAAGGAGCGAAACTTCATCGCCGCGATTCTGGACGCAGCCAAAGACCTGCTGGTTGTCGTTCGCGATCGAGAGGGAAGCATAGTTCACTTCAACCGCGTTTGCCAGCAGATCACCGGCTATTCGCTCGAGGAAGTGAGGGGCCGGAAACCCTGGGACTTGCTGGTGGTTCCCGAAGAAGCCGCCTCCGTCCGCGCGACCCTCCGGCAGGTCTGCGGCGGAACGCCCGTCCAGCGCGAGAGTCACTGGCTGGCCAGGGACGGAAGGCGTCTGCTCATCAGTTGGTCGAACAGCATCGTAAAAAACGACGACGATTCGGTGGAGTTGGTAATCGGGATCGGCACCGACGTAACCGACCGCGAAGCAGCGCAGGTACACGCTCAAGAAAGCGACTCCACGGTCCGCGCGATGATGGAGACCGCATCGCAAGCGATCCTGGCGCTGAGCCAGAGTGGCCGGATTATGATGGCGAATCCGGCCGCCGAGCGCATGTACGGTTACGGCGGGCAGGAGCTTGTGGGGCTGCCGCTCGAGAATCTGATGCCGGAGCGTTGCCGCGAGCGATACGCTGCCCACCTGATGAAATGGTTCTCGCAGCCTGGCAGCCGCCCCATGAGCGTCGGAATGGAACTGAGCTGTCTGCGCAGGGACGGCGGGGAGTTCCCCGCCGAGGTCAGCTTGAGTTCCATCAGCACCCGGGATGGCACGCTCGGGGTCGCATTTATCGCCGACATCACGGAACGCAAGGAAAACGAGCGGACCTTGTTAGCCTACCAGCGTCAACTGCAAACACTGGCCGCCGGTCTCATCGCTGCCCAGGAAAGCGGCAACCGGGAGCTGGCGCGCGAGCTGCACGATGTGTTTAGTCAGGATCTGGCGGCAATCGGGATGGAGATCTCCTCCTTAAAGGAGGAGTCCAAATCGGACGATAACCTTGTCGCGCACCTGTCGGACCTCGGGAACAGGATCACCCGCCTGGCGGCGGAAATGCATCGCACAAGCCGCGAGATTCACCCGGCGATTGTGGAGGAACTCGGGCTGGAGCCCGCCTTGCGGCAGGAGTGCGAAGCTTCTCAGCGGCGCTCCGCGATCCCGACTCAATTCACCGCTGAGAATGTGCCCGCCGAACTTCCCACTGAGGTGGCGTTATGCCTGTACCGCATCGCACAGGAGAGCCTCAGGAACGTCCACAAGCACTCCCCGGAGGCGGACTGGGTTCACATATCGTTGGAGGCCAGTCCCGAAAGAGTGACTCTCCGCATCGAGGACGCCGGAGACGGCTTTGAACTCAACGCGGCTCTCAGGAAGGGTGGCCTGGGGTTAATCAGCATGGAGGAACGAATACGGCTTGTAAAAGGTGAACTTACAATCCATTCTCATCCAGGAAAGGGAACCACAGTTACTGGGCTTGTGCCGCTGGAGAAGAAGCCGGTATGAAGCCTTGCAGTATCCTGCTTGCCGATGACCATGCGGTGGTTCTGGAAGGACTACGGCGGATACTGGGCCAACCTGGGTTTGAGGTGGTGGGCGCGGTACGGGATGGACGCGCTCTGATCGAGGCCGCCGCCGCGCTGCGCCCCGACATCATCATCACCGACGTAAGTATGCCATCGCTCAACGGCGTCGAAGCTGCGCGGGAAATTCGCAAGCAGAGGCGACCGCCGAAAATTATTTTCCTGACCATGCGACCGGAAGTGATTTACGCGGTGGAGGCGATAAAGGCCGGAGGCTCAGCCTACGTGCTGAAGAGCTCAGCGGGGGACGAGTTGATCACGGCCATCCGGGAAGTACTGAATGGGCGTGTCTATGTGACGCCATCGATCGCCGCACCAGTGATGGTTGCTCTCCGGGCTCGCTCCACCACTTCCCAGGAAACTGGCGACGGATTGACGGCGCGCCAGCGCCAGGTACTACAACTGCTGGCCGAGGGACAAGCCGCAAAGGAAATCGCCGCTTTGCTGAACGTGTCGTATAAGACAGTGGAGTTTCACAAGTCCGGCATCAAACAGAAACTGGGACTCCGCACCGTCGCCGAACTGGCCGGTTACGCGGTCAAACGGGGCATTATCGCCTGATATTCGCCTGCATACACTCCGATCGTTTCAACCAAAACCTAGCACGTTCCCGAGTGGTGGTGCTGCAACTCCGAGGCTATTATTAAGTGGACTTAATGGTTTCGACTGAGATTGTACTCAGCTGAAACAATTTGGCGCAAATGCAGGTGCAATAAATAGAGTTCATGCAATGCGAAACTCGTCCCAGATGCCGGAGCAGCGGATTCGTTCTATTATTGAGACCGCGCTGGATGCCGTCGTTACCATGAATCCCGCGGGTGAAATTACGGAATGGAACGCCCAGGCTGAAAGGATCTTCGGCTGGTCTCGGAAGGAAGCAATCGGCAGGTGTCTGTGTGACACGATTATTCCTCCACAGCATCGGCAAGCCCACGAGCGCGGTTTGCAAAGATTCCTCGCTACAGGCGAGGGACCGTTGCTGAACAAAAGAATAGAGATCACTGCCCTTCACTGTACGGGCCGCGAGTTCCCCGTAGAGCTGGCAATCTCCTCTACAAAGATAGCGGACGCGTGGACTTTCAGCGCCTTCGTGCGGGACATCTCGGACCGG
>JBDUEO010000369.1:0-3849 GCA_040002335.1 Parafilimonas sp.
TACAGGCACGGGCCCGGCGCTCAGCAGGGCAGGCAATGTTCCTTTCTATATCAGCATACAACAGGCCTCTGATAATCATGATATTTTATTTCTTAAAACAGCAGGTAATGGAAAATGTTATGCGAAGTATGTGCCTTTTGAAGGAGTATTGCCATTAACACTATTAAATTTTAATGCAGTAAATAAAGGCTCATTAAATATTGTAAGCTGGCAAACAGCTTCGGAAATAAATACAGATTATTTTTCTGTTGAAAGAAGTAATGACGGAACTAACTTTTATGAAATCGCGAAGCGCAGAACTAACAATTTACAGTCAATAAATAATTATACTTATGCAGATGCAGTTACCTCAAATACTGATGTTTTTTATCGCTTAAAATCTGTTGATGCTGATGGAAAATTTACTTATTCAAAAATTATAAGCTTTCATCAAAACAATAATGCATCTTTTAAAATAATTCCAAATCCTGCGGCAACAAATTGTACAATTTATTTTAATGCTGTTGTAGAAGGCAATTCAACCTTAAAAATATTTGACAGGAATGGCAACTTGCAAAAACAAATTTTGCTTGCGCCAAAACAAACACAAGTATCATTAAATGTTTCCAATCTTATGCCTGGTACTTATTTCTGCAGTATAGAAAGCGCAGGTAAAACATTTACACAAAAACTTATCGTAGTAAAATAACAGAATGCTCTTTATTTCCCTTCCAATACTCCGGGTAATAGGGGGTGAGGTCAACAAATCTTATCATCATTAAAACTAATTTTATGAAAAAGAATTTCACCATCTTCATTATTGGTTGTTTATTCCTTGCAATCAATCATACCACATCTTTTGCGCAAAACGCAAATACATCACTTTCTAATCTCACTGCACCCACAAAAGTGAATGTACACCTGCTGCCACAAAAAGAGTATAAGTATAATTTAGGCTCATTTAATAAAGCATGGAATAATATTTATGCCGGTTCAGTGTACCTGGGTAATGATCGTTTTCTTGCTTATTTTGCCGGAACATCATATACTACTGCAGTGGGCGCCCTTGCATTAAATTCACTCACTACGGGTAATGGTAACACAGCCGTTGGTTTTAATACACTTTATTTTAATACAAAGGGGTCTTCTAATACAGCCAACGGTGCTTTTGCACTATATAAAAACATTACAGGCGCTAGTAACACAGCGAATGGTTATGAGGCGCTTTATTTCAACACAAGCGGCTCTTATAATACGGCGAATGGAATTAATGCGCTTTATCGCAACACTACCGGAACATTAAACACTGTTAATGGAAGTTTTGCTCTTTATGAAAACACCACAGGCTCTAATAACACAGCAAATGGCTCTTATAATCTTTTTTCAAATACCACCGGCGTTAATAATACAGCGGATGGATATTATAATCTTTTTTCCAACACAACAGGTTCTAAAAACATCTCAGCAGGAAATGAAGCGCTTCGTTCAAACAAAACCGGCAATGAAAATACTGCAGCAGGTTATAGGGCAGGTTATTCAAATGTATCTTCAAATTATAATGTTATGATTGGAAGTTACGCGGGTTACAAGAACACTGCAGCGCAAAATACTTTTGTAGGTACAAGCGCAGGTCGTGATTTTACACTTGGAAATTATAATACCTGCCTCGGTATAAATGCCGGTTATGGCGGCGGTGCTGCAAAAACAGGAAATTATAATACATATATCGGTGGTTATACAAATGCTGCAGCATCCATTATTAATGCAACCGCAATAGGTTATGCTGCCTATGTAGGAAGCGATTATACAGTTCGCATTGGTGATGGCAGCATTACAAGTATTGGCGGTTATACCAACTGGAGCAATATTTCTGATGGCAGGGTAAAGAAAAATATAAAACAAAATGTACCGGGTCTTTCATTCATAAATAAACTTCAGCCGGTAACATATAATCTTGATTTGGATGCAGCAGACAGAATTATTCAAAGACCTGCTATAAAAGATGAAGATGGCAAAACAGTTCAGCCATTATCCGCAGAAATAACAGCAAGACTGGATAAGGAAAAAATTATTTATTCAGGATTTGTTGCACAGGACGTAGAAAAAATTGCAAAAGAATTAAACTACAATTTTAGCGGTGTAGATGCCGCAAAGAATGATAAAGATTTATATGGCTTGCGCTATTCAGAATTTGTAGTACCACTGGTAAAAGCAGTTCAGGAATTGTCTAAGAAGAATGATGAAAAAGATAATGTTATAGAAGATTTGAAGACAAGGCTTGCAAAGCTTGAAGCAATGATGAATGTAAATAGCCAGTCAACGGCAAATAATCAAAAGGCATCTGTTATATCTTCCGCATTGCTTGAACAAAACATTCCTAACCCTTTTAATAATACAACAACTATCAATTATATTTTACCTCAGAAATATAATTCAGCACAAATAATTATTACAGATAAAACTGGCAAAGCATTAAAGCAAATAAACGTTTCAGGCAGCGGCAAAGGGAGTTTAAAACTTAATGCTTCCACACTTTCTTCAGGCGCTTATCATTACACATTAATTGTTGATGGAAAAATGATTGATTCAAAGCAAATGGAGCGCCTTAAATAATAAATGATTAGCAACAATCCCGATGCGGGCAATTCGAGTGATTCTGGCAAAGTAAAAACAAAGATTTTTAAGATCATCCCAATATTGCTATTGGGATGATCTTAACTAAATAAATTCTGCAATCATCACAAAATTATTTTATGAAAAAGAATTTCAATAACATTATTATAGGTTGTTTATTATTTGCAACAATTAATCATACTACGTCTTTTGCACAAAATGCAAATACTCATCTTTCCAATCTTACGGCGCCTGTGCAAGTGAATATAAATCTGCTTCCGAAAAGTAATAATTCCAAAGACCTTGGCTCATTTGATAAATCATGGAAAGATTTATATCTCGACGGTGCTATATATGTTAATGGTAATCGTTTTATTGCTTATAATATCGGAACGGGTTTGTCTAATACAACAGTAGGCAATTACACGCTGATTAATAACACAACAGGCTCTTATAATGCTGCTTTTGGTGCATACTCGCTTGAATACAATACATCAGGATCTGGTAATGCTGCCTTTGGCGAAGCCGCACTATGGAAAAATACGACAGGGCAATTTAATGCTGCCTTTGGTCAAAATGCATTGTCGTATAACACAACAAGCAATGCTAATTCAGCATTTGGTAACGGGGCGCTTTATATTAGTACAGGCAACAGCAACTCTGCTTTTGGGGAAGTGTCTTTGTGGAATAATGCTGCCGGTTCTAACAATTCTGCATTTGGGCAAGCTGCCGGGCATTCAAATGTAAATGGTAATGAAAATACTTACATAGGAAAAAATGCGGGGTTTAGTAATCAGCATTCTAATTACAATGTAATGGTTGGAAGTCAATCGGGATATTCAGTCACCGGCGCACAAAATACTTTTGTTGGCACAAGCGCAGGCCGCGATTTCACACTTGGAAATTATAATGTCTGTCTTGGTATTAATGCAGGTTATGGTGGCGGTGCAGCAAAA
Organism: Parafilimonas sp.; assembly: GCA_040002335.1. Lineage (GTDB taxonomy): Bacteria > Bacteroidota > Bacteroidia > Chitinophagales > Chitinophagaceae > Parafilimonas. The sequence goes on from JBDUEO010000369.1 coordinate 3,549, forward strand.
ACCGGAAATTATAATACCTATATTGGCGGTTATACTAATGCAGCTTCATCGGTTATTAATGCTACTGCTTTAGGCTACCTGGCTTATGTAGGAAGCTCTTATACGGTTCGTATTGGTGACCCCACCATTACAAGTATTGGCGGCTATACTAACTGGAGTAATATTTCTGATGGTAGGATGAAGAAAAATATTAAACAAAATGTACCAGGTCTTTCCTTCATCAACAAACTGCAGCCAGTAACCTACAATCTTGATTTGGATGCAGCAGACAGAATTATTCAAAGACCTGCTATAAAAGATG
>JBDUEO010000370.1:0-3846 GCA_040002335.1 Parafilimonas sp.
GCTAATCTCTGTATCAAGCCCGATTGATGTTATAATATGCCCGGATGAAGTAGTTCCTTTATACGATGCAAGTTTTATAAAACAAATTTCTGAAGGAATTGTAATAGATTTAAACAGCTCTGCAGCAAACATAAACGAGCCATTTAATATGGCAATGAATAATGGGCATTCATCAGCATAATCAATATTGATCAATTCAGCAAGTTGCTTTATAGCTGATTCAATTTCTGTTTGAGATAAGTAAGGGACAAAAAATTTATCATGAACACGAATTGGCTGCATGCAAACTATTTTTGATTATGCAAACTAAAGGCAATCAACACAGTTTTACTTTCTAATCAACAAAATTTTATCGCCGGCTTTAGGCTGGTTGTTTTTTTGATAGTTATTATATGCCAGCAGGCTTTCCAGTTGTATTCCTTCTTTCTGAGAAATGTCGTGCAGATTTTCGTTAGGCAGCACAACATAATAATTTTTGGAACCGCGTTTAGGTTTTTTTTCAAGATAGATTAATGTTGACTGACTAACAATATCAACATTATTCAAGTCATTATAAGTAAGTAATTTTTTGTAAGATATTTTATAGTTGGTAGCCAATGCAAAAAGAGAAGTGCCTGTTTTCGCATACACAACTTTTGTTTGATTGATGGTAAAAACACCTTCAGGATATTTGTTTATTGTTTCAATAACCTGGCTTGCTTTTTTTTCTACAGCAATAATTTTAGAAGGCGATTTAAATGCATATTCATCCTGAAGCTTTACGGGCGCTGCTGCAATATTTACCTGGTTGCTTTGTTGTAAAGCAGCCAGCGTTACATCTTCTAAATTATATTTTTCAATTGCGGTTATAAGCAACATTGCGTAAGCCGGGTTTGTTGCATAACCTGCGGCTTTTAAACCATAAGCCCAATCACTATAATCGGTAACATCCAAATCAAAAAGCGAAGCATAGTTTGGACGGTTCTTTAAAAAATCTGAATGATCGCGGTAAGAATCTTCTGCAGAATTATATCTTCTGAAACATTCATGTTTTATATCATCATCGTGATATACAATATCGCCAGTCCAATCTGCTTTACATTTAATTCCAAAATGATTATTTGATTGCTGGGTAAGTTGGCACTGGCCCGCATTAGATTCTAAAATTCCCTGCGCCAGTGTAATAGAAGCAGGCACGCCTGTTCTTATCATTTCATCAATTGCCAATTGCCTGTATTGCTGAATATAGGCATTTACAGCTTCGTTGTTTTGTGCTTTTGCGCTTACACCTATTACGGCAGCAAAAAAGTAAACAAGAAATTTCTTCATCAATATTTCTTTTTTATTAGCAGCAAACCATCTCTTACAGTTAAAAACACCTGTTCGGTTCGCTGGTCATTTAAAACATGATCATTAAATTGTGCAATTGCTTTTGCACTTTTTCCTTCGATTTCGTTTTCTAATACCTGGCCATGAAACAGAACGTTATCTGCCAGGATAAAACCACGTTCACTTAAACGCTCTAAAGCTTCTTCATAGTATGTAATGTATGAAGTTTTGTCAGCATCTATAAAAACAAGGTCCCAATTATAATTCAGGTCTTTAATTATTTTTCTTGCATCTCCTTTATGTAAATGTATTTTTTCGTTAAAACCTGCAGCTAAAATATTTTTCCACGCAGTGTCAGCATCCGCTTCACGCATTTCTACAGTATGCAATTCGCCATTTTTTTGTAGACCTTTTGCCAAACAAATTGCACTAAATCCGGTGAACGTTCCAATTTCCAAAATATATTTTGGCTGAAGCAAAGAACTGATAAACTCCAAAAATTTTCCCTGCACATCACTGCTCATCATGTGCGCTTGCGGATGATTGGCTAATGTATTGTTGTAAATATTTTGTAATACATCATCAGGTTTTGTTGTAAATTTTTCTGCATAATCTTCAGCAATCTTTTCAATCCACTGCATTTATATTACTTTTTGATACAAGCAAAAGCCCGGCAAAAGTAAGCAAGCCATTTATAAGCAGCAACTCAATTCCTATGGCATAGCCGTTAAACCATTTGGTTGCATTTAAGCTAAGTAAATAAGTTATAAGCGGCGCAATAAAACAAACCACAACCACAGACAGGTTTTGCGGCAAACTTTTTTTAGTATAAATGCCAAACAAAAACAAACCAAGCAACGGGCCATACGTATAACCTGCAACTATCAATATTACATCAATAATAGATTTATCGTTGATGAATTTAAAAACCATAATGCATAAAAAGAAAATAACTGCGAATGTTATATGAACTAAAATCCTTATTTTTTTTGTTTGTTTTTCTGAAATGGAGGTATTGCGTTTTAGCCCTAAAATATCAATGCAAAATGATGAAGTAAGCGCTGTTAGTGCGCCATCTGCACTCGGAAATAAAGCTGATATTAACCCGATAATAAAAATAACAGAAACAACAGAAGGCATATAACTTAATGCCACTGTTGGAAAAAGATCATCGCCTTTTATGGTTAAGTTTTTTGATGCGGCAAATACATACAACAATCCGCCTAAAAATAAAAATAAGAAGTTTACACCAACAGAAATGACGCTGAAAGTGAGCATGTTTTTTTGTGAATCTTTCAGTGTTCTTACACTAATATTCTTCTGCATCATTTCCTGGTCAAGCCCTGTCATGCCAATGGTTAAAAAAGCGCCGCCTACAATTTGTTTTATAAAAAAGGAACTGCTTTTTACATCTGTATTAAAAATTTTTGTGTAGTTATTTTTATGTAAAGCCTGAATGGTATCAATAAAAGAAAAGTTTAGCGAATGCATTATAAAATAAATGCAAACAAGAAGGCCAATCAACATGCACGTGGTTTGAAGCATGTCAGTAAATACAATTGTTTTTACGCCGCCTTCAAACGTATATAGCAATATCATTAAAAGAATTACAAAAGTGGTAAGCCAAAACGGAACATGCATGTTATCTAAAATAAAGATCTGCAGCACATTTATTACTAAATATAATCTTGCGGTAGCGCCAAGTATTCTGGAAATGATGAAAAATATGGCACCTGTTTTATACGATACTTTTCCAAAACGGGTTAATAAATAATTATAGATAGATGTTACCTGCATTTTGTAATACAATGGCAATAGTATAAATGCAATAAGGCAATAGCCAATAAAATTTCCTATAACCACCTGGAAATAACCAAAATTATTGCCGCCAACTGTGCCTGGCACACTTACAAAAGTTACACCGCTTAAAGAAGTGCCTATCATTCCAAATGCAACCAGCATCCAGTTGCTGTTGCGGTTGCCAATAAAAAATGAGTTGTTGTCTGCATTGCGGCTTGTGTACCATGCAACGCCGAGCAGTAATAAAAAATAGATCAATACAAAAACAAAGAGGAGCGTTGGCGACATTGAATGTGTTTAAATAATAATTTATTTCCATCGGTCTCACGCTTTTGAAGCGTCTGAGCGCGTGGTTTGTCCCGCACCAAAATACAGGAATAAGTTTAATTAATTAAGTGTACTTATATGTGGTGGTTTCTGAAAATGCCGTTGCATTGCTTTAGGATAATCAGCAATCGCAATTTCAGGCGCATCAATTTCCGGATGCCATAATTTCTCCCATTCAAAACTATAATAACCAGAAAATTTATTTTTTGCAAGAATATCTATTGCTTCAAAAATTGCTGAATCACCGGTTCCTAATAAAACGAATTGCTCTTTATCGTTAATCAATCTTGCATCTTTAATATGTGTATGTTTTATATAATTTTTTAATGAACCATAAACTTGCGCAGGCGATTCTTTTGTAACAGACCACATATTATATGCATCCCAAACCAAACCAACATGCGGATGATT
>JBDUEO010000371.1:0-3840 GCA_040002335.1 Parafilimonas sp.
ATGTATGAAGCACAGATAAATCAACTTAAAAAAATAATTAAAGAGAAATATTGGGATGATGATAAAAAACTTTTTAGCGATACAAAAGAGAAAAAATATTTTTCGCAACATGCAAATGCGCTGGCAATTCTTACGAATGTAATAACAGGAAATGAAGCGCATGAATTAGGAAATAAATTGTTGGTTGATACTTCGCTTACAAAAGCTTCTGTTTATTTTAAATATTATGTTTACCAGGCTTTAACTAAAGCCGGTTTTGGAAACGATTATTTAAACTGGCTTGGCATCTGGAAACAAAACCTTGCAATGGGTTTAACAACATGGGCGGAGATTGATGATATAAACAAAGCGCGCTCTGATTGCCATGCGTGGGGAAGCAGCCCTAACATTGAATTATACAGAATTGTTTTAGGAATTGATACAGATGCTCCGGGATTTGCCAAAGTAAAAATTGAACCGCATTTAGGAACGCTTACAAGTGCTTCAGGCGAAATTCCGCATCCAAACGGAAATATAAAAGCATCTTACATTTTGCAAAACGGCAAATGGAATATTGAAATAACATTACCGCAAAAAATTACAGGAAGATTTATCTGGAAAGGAAAAGAATATGTTTTACAGTCGGGCAAAAATAAACTGGTTCTGTAGTGAACCAGTTATATAATAGCTTTCAGCGAGGTAAATGTAGGTTAGCAACGGCCCATAGATATTTGAGGAAATAACATTATGCAAATACCTATCCAAATTTTAAACAGCGTTTGTGCTTTAGGTAAAACCAGTTTGCAAGAAAATATAGCAGAGATTAATTCAGAATGATTTTCTTCTTCTATAAACAAAATTTAACCGTTTTTGGGGTTAGGTTGCTAATTTATTAAAGCAACTTTACACGGTTTTCTAAGGTACTTTCACATTAAAATTTCGTTTATTGTTTTGATGTAAGTCCATCATTCATAGAAATAATATTTACATTAAGTATGAAGTTAATAAACCTTTCTGCCTGTATATATTTTGTATTATTTGCTGTTGCATGTAAACAAAAAAACAATTTGCCTTCAGCAAAAAAAAATATGGCTCAGTCAATGGTTGATAATGCTGTGTCCTGTACAGTAATGGGTTTAACGCCAACCGATAGTGTTACTTATATGCGGGAAGGCGGAAAAGAGTTTAAGGCAACTATTGAAAATAAAAGCAAGCCAATAGTTACTGAAAAAAATATGGTTTGGATTCCTGGCGGAACCTTCAGTATGGGCAATGTAAACCCGGTTGGAATGGCTGACGGCGGCAAAGAAGCGATGAACGATGCACGGCCTGTACATAGCGTATATGTTGATGGATTTTATATGGATAAAACCGAGGTAACGAATGCTGAATTTGCAGCTTTTGTAAAAGCAACGGGTTATGTAACGGTAGCTGAACGTAAACCAACAAAAAAAGAATTTCCTGATGCACCTGCAGAAAATTTAGTAGCAGGTTCGGTGGTGTTTACTCCATCGCCAACTACCGATTTAAGTAATCATTATCAATGGTGGAATTATATACATGGTGCAGCCTGGAAACATCCTTTTGGCCCGGATAGCGATATAAAAGGAAAAGAAAATTACCCTGTAGTACATGTTGCATGGGAAGACGCTGCCGCTTATGCAAAATGGGCGGGCAAAAGATTACCAACTGAAGCAGAGTGGGAATTTGCTGCACGCGGCGGTAAAACAGGAGCTATGTACACGTGGGGTAACCAGCTTAAGCCAAATGGAAAATGGATGGCAAATATTTATGAAGGAAGGTTTCCTTCTTATGATGAAGGGCTTGATGGATTTAAAGGTATTGCGCCGGTAGCGCAATACCCGGCAAATGGATATGGGTTATATGATATGGCCGGCAATGTTTGGGAATGGTGCAACGATTGGTACCGCGCTGATTATTATCAAACTTTTGCCGGCCAAACCGTTGCAAAAAATCCTAAAGGTCCAAATGACTCGTATGATCCTGAAGAACTTGATTTAAAAAAGAAAGTGCAGCGAGGCGGATCTTTTTTATGTACAGATCAATATTGTACACGTTATATGATAGGTTCACGCGGCAAAGGCGAAATTAGTTCTGCATCAAATCATATTGGTTTTCGTTGTGTGAAAGATGTTGCCGTAAAATAATTATTGAAATTGGTTAAGCGGGCCGGGTAAGTGTAAACATTATTTTTTATCTCTTTTTTTAATAGAAGATTTTAATGTTATTGTAATAAAGCAATTTTGTGTACTATATTTTAAACATATAGCGTATGCAAATAAAAATTTTTTTAAAGATATTGGTTGTATCTATTTTTTTGTTACATCCTTTTAACCCATCAGCCCAGCAAAAAGTAAATATTCCCCCTCAAATAAAGTTGCCTAATGGATGGAGCCTGACACCTGTCGGAAAAAGTTTTCCATTAGGCGATCTGCCCTTAAACATTGCTGTTTCATCAAATAAAAAATATATAGCAGTTACTAACAACGGCCAAAGCACACAAAGCATTTTATTATTTGATGTACAACATGAAAAAATGGTTGATAGTATAATTATTGCTAAATCGTGGCTTGGTTTAAAGTTTAGTATTGATAATAAATATTTATATGCTTCGGGCGGAAATGATAACCGCATTTAAAATATGCGATCATTAATAATAAGCTTTATTTAAAGGATAGTATTGTTTTAGGCGATCCATGGCCGGTAAAAATTTCTCCCGCAGGTTTTGATATTGATGAATCAAAACAAATTATGTATGTGGTTACAAAAGAAAACAACAGCTTATATGTTGTGAATATGCGTACGAACAAAATTATTCAACAAGACACATTAGGGGCCGAAGCTTATACCTGTTTATTGTCGCCAGATAAAAAAGAATTGTACATATCAGTTTGGGGCGGCGAAAAAATAAAAATCTTTAATACCATTTCAAAAATGTTTACAGGCAGCATTAATGTTGGCGACAATCCAAATGATATATGTTTATCTAAAAATGGCCGATATCTTTTTGTAGCTAATGCGAATGATAATAGTGTTTCTGTAATTGATATTAAACAACGCAGATTATTGGAAACGCTAAATGCGGCTTTATATCCAAATTCAGTTCCCGGATCAACCACAAATAGTGTGGCTTTAAGTGAAGATGATAAAACTTTATATATTGCAAATGCAGACAATAATTGCCTTTCTGTGTTTGATGTAAGTAAGCCTGGCAGCAGTACATCAAAAGGGTTCATTCCCGTGGGCTGGTACCCAACCTGCGTAAGAATAATTGGTAAAAAAATTTATGTGGCAAATGGAAAAGGATTTACATCGCTTGCTAATGCTTTGTTCGATCCTTTTCATACAAACTCAACAATAGATTATCAAAAAGGAGATAATAATCAATATTATATTGGTGGATTATTTAAAGGCACGTTAAGCATTATTAATATGCCGGCACAACAAGAACTAAATACATATTCTCAACAGGTTTACAAAAATGTTCCGTATAACAAAAACAAAGAATTAAAATCTGAAGGACCAGATAACAATCCTATACCACAAAAAATTGGCGACAGCTCCCCAATAAAATATGTGTTTTATATTATTAAAGAAAACAGAACATACGACCAGGTACTTGGCGATATGCCTGAAGGAAATGGAGACACAAGTCTTTGCCTGTTTGGAAAAAAAATTACGCCCAACGAACATGCTTTATCGCGGGAATTTGTTTTGCTTGATAATTTTTATGTAAATGCAGAAGTAAGTGCAGACGGGCACAACTGGAGCATGGGCGCTTATGCTGATGATTATCTTGAAAAAACCTGGCCAACAAGTTATGGCGGCCGCGGCGGCAAT
>JBDUEO010000372.1:0-3839 GCA_040002335.1 Parafilimonas sp.
CCGCCGGCAGCATACGTTTGAAAATCCATTTGCCATAACCTGAATTTTGCATGCAGGTAACCTTGTATAAACCATGCATCTTTTTCATTTTCTGCATACACATGCGGCACTAACCTGTCATCAAAATATACTTCTGTTTTGCCGGTTAGTTCAGGAAAACTAAGATTGCCGTTAAATATTTCATTTGATGGTTCAGCATTTTGCCAAAAACCGGTTTGCGGCGAAAGAAAAAAACCAAAGCGTGGTGTTTTGCCGCCATTCAACGCCAATTGATTATCTAAAAAATATATCAACACAATTGTAATGGCAGCAAAAAAAATACACGCAACAATCCTCATATAGCAAGTGATTAGATTGGAATAAATATAATGAATTGAATACTAATTTTCCAAAGTAGCTTCTGAAGTAATTTCAGCATTCAACACTTTACTTACAGGGCAATTTTCTTCAGCATCTTTTACACATGCTTCAAATTTTTCTTTCGTAATATCCGGCACTTTTCCTTTCACAATTAAATGCGATGCTGTTATAGTTCCGTTTTCTAAAGTTACCTGGGAGGTTGTTTCAAGTTTGTCTGGTGTAAAGCCCGCTTCGCCTAATACAAAACTTAATTTCATTGTAAAACATCCTGCATGTGCTGCGGCAAGCAGCTCTTCCGGATTTGTGCCAACACCATTTTCAAATCTTGAGCTGAATGAATACTGCGTTTCTTTTAAAACACCACTTTGCGTAGTTAATGTTCCTTTGCCTTCTTTACCTGATCCGTTCCAAACGGCAGTTGCATTTCTTTTCATAATAATTATTTTTTGTTTTTAAATTACCAATGTTTAAGTTACAAATTGAAACCAAAATTTACTAATTACAAAATGTATGATAAGCCGGGAAGATTTTGAAAAAATTGAAATGCGTTGCGGAACCGTAATTGACGTGAAGAATTTTGCGAATGCAAAAAAACCTGCTTACCAGTTAACGATAGATTTTGGTGAATATGGAATAAAAAAAACATCAGCGCAAATAACGGTGCATTATTCGCAACAGCAACTTTTAAATAAACAGGTAATTGCTGTTATTAATTTTCCTGTAAAACAAATAGCAAACTTTTTTAGTGAATGCCTTGTGCTTGGTGTGTATGATGAAAATAATAATGTTGTATTATTACAACCGCAACAAACTGTAAAGAATGGGATGCGGGTTGGATGATTTGGGAACATGGAATTGGTAATTATAGATTATATAAAGTTGAAAGACCGCAATTCCAAAAAAAGAACATAGGTAATTAGCAACTGATGAATGAACTTTATTACACGTATTATCAAAGCCCGATTGGCTTAATTAAAATTGGCGGCACTGATAATTATATTTCTGAATTAAGTTTTATTGATAAGCCGGAACAAATGCAGCATGGCGAACCTGGCGTAAGCGACATCATGCACCAATGCACAGAACAACTGATAGAATTTTTTAGCGGCAAAAGAAAAAGTTTTGATATTCCGGTTCACCAAACCGGAACTTTTTTTCAGCAAAAAGTTTGGGGCGAATTATTACAAATTCCTTATGGCAAAACAATTTCTTATCTTGAACTCAGCCGTTTTATTGGCGATGAAAAAGCCATTCGCGCTGTTGCGGCAACAAATGGAAAAAACAAGATTACTATTATTATTCCATGCCATCGTGTAATTGGCAGCGATAAAACCCTGGTTGGCTATTCCGGCGGTGTTTGGCGCAAGAAATGGTTATTGCAACATGAGTTTAAAATCTCCCACGGCATACAAACATTGTTCGATTAGAAATAGGGAATCTTTAAAAATCAGGTAGGTATAAATTTAATTTACCGGCGTCATTTGCAGGCAAACTGGTTTTTGCACATCAGAAATTAATGTGCTTCCATTTTCTAATAATCCATAATTTTTATTAATTACAAATATTTGAATGGTATTATTAGTTTGGCTTGCAACCAATAAATAATGGCCGGTCGGATCAATCATAAAACCACGGGGATTTGGATTTACAGCCTGCGTGCCATTAGCAAGCAATGTTCCATCTGTTTGTACTTTAAACAACGAAATATTATTTGCCGCACCACGATTGCTGGTATATAAAAATTTGCCGTTTGGCGAAATATTTATTTCAGCACTGCCTTTATCATTTTTATCATCAACAGTTGTTGATGCAATGGTTTGGATTTGATTCAACTTGCCATCATTATAATTATATACAATTATTTGACCTGATAATTCAGTTATTAAATAAGCGTTCTTACCATTTGGGCTGAATATTAAATGCCTTGGCCCGAAACCATCATCAATTGTGTAATAAGGAGAATCTGATTCAGTTAAAACATTTGTTGGATCTGCGCCATTAAATTTATATTGATACAACCTGTCGTTACCAAGATCAGGCGTAAATAAATATTTATAATCGGGCGAAAAAACAACTTCATGCGGATGAGGCATTTCCTGCCGTTGCACATTTACGCCATAACCATCGTGTGCAATAAGTTGTTCATGCGGCTGAAGCGATCCATCAGCATTTGTTTTAAAAGCTGTTATGTTGCCGCCATTATAATTTGCTGTAATTACATTCTTGCCTTTATCATCAACTGTAATAGAAGCAGGCGCTAAACCATCAGTTGGCTGTTTGTTTAAAAAAGTAAGCACGCCCTTCTTTTTATCAAAAGAAAATGCGCTTGCTTCGCCAGGCTTATCTGCACTGTTTTCATTAACTGAATACACAAATTTTCCATCTTTTGTAATACATAACCATGAAGGATTTTCAACGCCGCTTGTTTTACTTACAAACGTTGCTTCGCCTTTATTTGGATTAAAACGATACACATAAATGCCATCGTTTGCACCGCCATCAGTATATGTTCCAATCAATAAATAATAAACAGGATTTTGTGCATTAAGGTTTACCATAAAAATTGCACTCAAGAGTATTAGCAAAAATTTTTTCATATTGTAACAAGAATTTTTAAACGGTGTAAATGTAAAAAAGATTAGAAAAGCAAGTTGTTAATTTAATCATTCAATTATAGTTTCAGAAAATGTTTTTTAAAAATGAATTTATAAAAAAGGCTGTCGTTTTGTTGACAGCCCTTTTTATAATCTTTATACTTTATTGAATAACCAGTTTATATTTAGTTGCATAACCATTGCCATCAATAGTTATATTATAAACGCCGGCAGCAAGTTTTGAAACGTCAATATTATATGTTTCATTACTCATTATATAATTGCCAATCAGTTGCCCGTTATTGCTTAATAATCTTACAGCAATATTTTGATTATTGCCCGGAATATTAATAGTAACAATATCAGTTGCCGGGTTTGGAGAAATTTTGATATAAGGCCGTAAATCTGTAAAATTTAATGATCGTATTTCAGACAAATTATACTTGCCATCTTTATCCATTTCTTTAATATGATAAATGTTATCGCCTTTTACAGGATAAGCATCAACATACTCATATGACTGTTCAACAGAACTGTTTCCGGAAGCTTTTACTTCGCCGATTGAAGTATAATTTTTTCCATCCGTGCTTCTTTCTACAATAAATTTATCTGTATTAGATTCTTCTTCTGTTTTCCACTTTAGCAAAGAAGTGCTGCCTTGTTTTTCTGCGGTAAAACTGCCAAAAGTTACCGGCAAAACAGAAGGCAAATCATACGCAGATTTTCCGTCGGAAGTGCTGTTGCTGTTGCCTTCGCTGGCGCTGTATCCTAAATCTCTTTTTGCAAAAGCTTTCCAGATATCAGCGCTGTATTTTGCACCATACAATAGTGTATCCGCTTTTAAAATAGCATCTCTTCCATCAACAAAACCAGGTTTGCAAACCT
>JBDUEO010000373.1:0-3839 GCA_040002335.1 Parafilimonas sp.
GAACTGTTCCAAACATATATGCCGGCACGCGAATCAGAAACCAAACCATCATCAATACTTATATTAAATCTTACCACATTGTTGTACCAGGGACTTGCATCCCAATATTGAAAAATGCAGTAACCACTTCCCTGGTTTTGATACGACAAACAATATTGAAGAATGGAATTAGTAACGCCGCCATCAAAATCAAAACCGCCACCATCTGCAGCGCCGGCAGATGTTTTATTTTTATACGAAAGACAATGTTGGATGATGACGCTGTCTGCTTCATAAGCCCAAATACCAACTGGGCCGTTGCCAATTCGTGGCATATCCCAACCATTATTTGTAGCTATGCAATGATCAATCAAAACATTTGTACAATGGCCAACAACAATTCCGTTGCCACTATGATTTGTAAGATTGGATGGATCGCCGGGATTATTTACAGCACTGCAATTTGTTATGCGAATATTATTGCTGCCAAGCTTGTTACTGAAATCGCCTTCAACACCAATGCCGGCAGCGCCATTATCATGTGCATTAACATTTTTTAATGTTGTGCTCCTGCAATTATATAACTGCAATCCTGATTTTTGAAAACCGCTTACATCAATATCATCTAAATTTATGTTACCGCAATCAGTGATATTAACTCCCGGTTTTGTATTACCATTTTTTCTGCCAGAACCAATACAAATAATATTTTTTAAATTGATAAATGATGATTGATAAATTGAAACTGCAGTCCGGTTATCAGCATTAATTATTGCATTGCCATTGCCGTAAGATGCAAGCAGAACAGGCTTTCCAGAGGTTCCGTTTGTTTTAAGTATAATGCTATCATTAAAAACTTCATTTCCTTTTAAAAGAATAGAATCTCCTGCATTAAAGTGAATTGTTTTTATGTGCGCAAGTGTTTTAAAAGGATGTTTTATTGAACCATCATCAGTATCATTTCCCTGATTGCTGAAATAATAAGAAGTCCTTTTTAAAGTAGTTTGCGCTGCATTTTTCGGAATTATTTTATTGCACGATGATAAGATCATGCAAAATAAAAAACAGAAATTATAGTAGCTATATAACAACATGAATCTTTTATTAGCAAACCTGCACTGCATCTATGTTAAGCAATGCCGCAAGTTTTTTTATTTTATCCGCAATACGGCCAACACCAATGGCGCAATGATGTGCCGGCCCGTTGCTATTCCATTCTTCCATAAATTTTTTTGCACCAATCGAAAATTTGTAACGACTATTAGTGTTACCAATTTCGAGTATTGGCCCTTTTACAGATTCGCCTTCAGCGCATAACAAAATTAGTTTTCCATTTTTTTGCTGAACAACTGAAAGCAGCGTAACATCACCATTTTTAACAGACATTTCAACAGATAAACCTTTGCCTACTTTACCATGATACACCTGCAATGGGCGAACTTTTATTTTCCCTTCAGCAATCGCAATATGACCTGGCCCATCATGACCCATTAATATAACATCATCAGCATAATCCATTGCATAATATTCTGTGAAAGAACCGCCAACACCAAACGCATCCATGATCTTCATCGCCTGCGCATTTTTTATTTCATACTCGCCTGCCACAGGAACATGTTTTGCGGTAAGCAAAGAAGCTCCTAAAATAATTGAGCTGATCGTATCTTCATTTTCTTCAACACCGGTTCCTTTATAATAATATGCCAACGATCCAAGTTGATATTTTTCTATCAGCATATCTAATGCTGCTGAAGTTTTTGCAGCACGTAAAAGTTCTTCCCGGGAGCAATCATTTTGAATATCAAATATGCTTTTGAATTCTTTGAGCTTATCGTTCAATTGTTCAGTTGTAACTGATTTTTTTAATGAAGAAAGTTCATCAACTTCTATAATTTCTATGTGCCCTCCAAACACAATACACTGCTGCGTCAGATCAGAATAAATATCAAGCATGCCGCTGTAATAATGACCCATAACGCCAAGCCTGTTATGAAACATTGTGTGCCGAACTCTTGCAGCTTCAATCCATTGTTCAATTTCTTTCCAGCAATTATCATCATTATGCAACAAACCTGTTATTTGTTGAAACTGAACACCTGCCCGCATAAAAACATTCGCAATTTCCGGTACCGCGCATGCTGAACAATAAGCAAGCCATTCGCTTGTCATTTTTGTGAGATCATTCAGTTGATTGAATGTAGTATAGTCAATACTTGCTGCGGGCGAAAGATTAAGAATTATAAAAGGAACTTTTGCAAGTTGTGCAACTGGTAAAACTGTTGATGAAAGTGCGTATGTGGTTGTATATAAAAAAATAATGTCAACATCTTCACGACGAAATTGATGACCTGCTTCGAACGCTTTCTCAATGTTATCAACTAAACCAAGGTTTACAACTTCAACATTGAATGATGCTATTTTTTCTTCAACAATTTTTATGTAATTATCAAGCCTTTCTTTTAAACCTGCAAACTGTTGCCAGTAAACATCAAGCCCAATTCCAAACAAACCAACCCGAAGCGGAAATAAAGTTTTACTCACCTTGAAATTTTATATAAGTTTATTAAAAAAACCTATTGTTGGCTATTAAAAGCATTGCAAATCGTTACCGCAAAATAGTTATAAATATTATTTAAGTGAAAAATAATTGTATAAATGACATTTATTATTTTTAGACAATGAATGAGTGTCATGAATTAGATGTGGCAAACAAAAAAACATTAATTATTTCACATGAAAAGACGATTGTTTGTAAAGAACGCTGCGCTTGCAGCAACTGTATTGTCATTCTCGAAATGGATGAATGCGGCAAGCATTAAAAACAATAGTTCAGCGTTTTTAAAGATCACCTGCAACAATCAATTTCCGCAATTTGATTTTTTCTCAATTGATTCGTTAGGTAAAAATATGTTGCAGCAAAATGTTGCTTTAAAAGATGCAGTGATGATCATGCAAATGAAATATTCTGTGCATACATCAAACAATTCAACGCAATATTTCTTGTATGATGAAAAAGAGAAAACAACGCCTGCGTGGGAAATAATTCAGAAAGAAAAATCACTTACAATCATTTCCAATTATCATGAAAATGATGAGCAATCTTTTTTAATTAATATAAGTCAATATGTAAATCATGCTACGTTGTTAGGTATTATTGAAGGCAATGAACAAAAAGTAAATTTACCTGCTGTGTTGCATTTTCCAGATATGGGCACCATGCGTGTAACCTGCAATATTGCCCATCAAAAAGTTGATTACAATGCAAAGCGTTTTATTGATGATCCTTATGTAAAAATTAATTTTCCTGCAGCTACAAAATCAAATCCAACTATTGAATATAATTTTGAAGTTGTAACGATTCATCCTGATGTAAAAGGAATAGAAAATGATTCGAGGTATGATTGTTTCCGCAGAAATTTTATCAGCATATTTCAACTCAATCCATTTTTAAAAATACTTGCCAATAATTCTGCCAGCGATGCCTGCGCTTTCACATTATACGAATATGCTGAAGTGGCTTTGCATACACCAAATCTTGTAAAAGATCTCAGTGCAATGCAATTAGTGAAGATGACACTTGACCGTTATCTCAACGGCACAAAAGGTTATGGAATGTTGGGTTATGATTATGACAAAACATGGGACATTCCTGAATCTTCAACCTCGTGTAATACATTAGACACTTACCCATCATTATTGATAAGCGCATGTAATTATGCCATCAGTGCAAACGATAAAACTTGGTTCACAGAAAATAATTCTAAACTAAAAGTTTGGATAGATAAAATGCTGAAAACAGATTTGGATAATGATGGCTTATTTGAATTTTGCTTAAGCGGAAACAGCGGAAGCTGGAAAGG
>JBDUEO010000374.1:0-3833 GCA_040002335.1 Parafilimonas sp.
ATAGAATTTAAATCTTTAAACCCTACCGCAGAAAATATCGCAATTGTTATTTATAATATTTTAAGAGAAAAAATAGCCCCCGCACTAACGTTGCAGGTAAGACTATATGAAACAGAAAGGAATTTTGTTGAATATCCGGCAGAATAGGTGAATGAGTGAATTGGTCAATAAGGAAAAGTGCAATAAAAATAATAAAAACTTACAGCTTGTAGCTTATGGCTTATAGCTAGCTTAAAGAAACTTAAAATGGCTTATAAAAAAATTGAAGAGTACGATGAAGAGATCACATCATCACTCGCGAAAAATTACAAAGCAAGTATTGGCTTATTGGGAGAAGACGCTGAACGGGAAGGCCTGCTAAAAACGCCTGAAAGAATGGCGAAAGCAATGCAGTATCTCACACAAGGTTACCAGCTTGATGCGAAAGCAATTCTTGAATCCGCAAAGTTTCATGAGGAAGTAAGCGAAATGGTTATTGTAAAAGACATTGAATTATACAGCATGTGCGAACATCATATGCTTCCTTTTTTTGGGAAGGCACATGTTGCCTATATTCCCAATGGATTTATCACAGGCCTTAGTAAAATTGCACGTGTGGTAGATGTGTTTAGTCGTCGCCTGCAGGTGCAGGAACGATTAACGCACCAAATTTTATCTGCAATAAAAGAAACATTGGATCCCTATGGTGTTGCAGTTGTTATCGAAGCTTCTCACCTCTGTATGATGATGCGGGGGGTTTCAAAACAAAATTCTGTCACAACTACTTCGGCATTTTATGGTGAGTTTGAAAAAAATGAAACGAGAAGTGAGTTTATGAAATTAATCAGTGCGAAGCTTCACTAGTGAAGGGTGAATGGTGGAAGAATGAAGTTCTCATAGGATTTTAGAGAATTTTGTCATCTGAAAATAAATATTCGCTCTGAGGTATCCTTAAAAGTTTTGTGGTATAAATGCCGTTATTAAAACTATGAGCTACATTTGAAAATGTTAACAATATTTCGGTACTATTTTGGATGGCCTTCTTCTTTCCTGATTTTGATTTGCTTCTCAACAGTAAATATTTATTTAAAACAAACTTGCTATAAAAATATTGCCAGTTGCATATTCGTAGTCTCATTTCCCAGGCTGGAGTTTAGGCAGCATGCTTCAAAATGGATGACCTCAAAAAAAAACGGGAGATAATATTTAGGAAAATAAACGAATTAAAAAGCAAATTGCAATATACTAATCACGTAGTAACCTTGGTTTAAAAAGAAAAAATTATCCTGCAGGAAACATTAGCTTCCTTAATAAAAAATAATTCATATCCCTCCTTTCTAATCGTTTTTTTATTTTCTTTGCAACAACATAAAGCTTCACATATGAAACATGCATTTATTTTCCCTGGCCAGGGCGCACAATTTACGGGAATGGGTAAAACACTTTACGATAGCAATGAATCAGTAAAAGCATTGTTTGAACAAGCCAATGATATTCTTGGTTTCAGGATATCGGATGTGATGTTTACCGGGACAGACGAAGCTTTGAAACAAACTAACATTACACAGCCTGCTATTTTTATACATTCAGTAGCCGCTTTTAAAACAATTGAAGGACCAATACCAGCAATGGTAGCAGGTCATTCTTTGGGTGAGTTTTCGGCACTTGTTGCAAATAACACTTTGAGTTTTGCTGATGCATTGGGGCTTGTATCTATACGGGCAGAGGCAATGCAACGTGCATGCGAATTGAATCCTTCTACTATGGCTGCTGTAATTGGACTTGATGATGCTAAAGTAGAAGAAGTATGCAATGCTGTTGCTGCTGAAACAGGTGAAGTAGTTGTTGCTGCGAATTATAACTGCCCGGGCCAGCTCGTAATAAGCGGTTCACTGAAAGGAATCGAAGTAGCTTGTGAAAGAATGAAAGCTGCTGGCGCAAAGCGTGCGCTTGTACTTCCTGTTGGAGGTGCTTTTCATTCACCACTGATGTTGCCTGCTAAAGAAGAACTGGCTTCAGCTATTAATAAAGCCATATTCAACAAACCCAGCTGCCCGGTTTATCAAAATGTAGTTGCCAGGGCTGTTACAGACTCTACAGCAATAAAAGAAAATCTCATCGCACAACTAACCGGTCCTGTTAGATGGACACAATGTGTACAGGCGATGGTTGCAGATGGCACCACACAATTTACAGAATGCGGACCAGGAAAAGTTCTGCAGGGTTTGGTACAAAAGATTGAAAAAGGAGCGGTGGTGGATGGAGTGAGTTGAGAGTTAATGGCGTTTCCAGGTACTGTCTTTTAGTTGAAGCTCTTTTAAAATACCCTTATAATGTTTTGCCCCATAAACAAGCACAATTTTGTTATGTGAGTCTTTAACAATTTCCGTCGCAATAAACTCATTTCTGTATTGCCGGGTAACAAATTTTTTATCTCCTTTGATATTGCCACATTGATATTTTTCACCTGGTTTTGTGCTAAAATCACAAGCATTTAATATTATGAGTTTATATTTATTTTCGAAAGCATTTAGCGCATCTGATAAGTATACATCTACTCTCCTATCTACGCTTGTATCGAAGAAGTTATAGCTTTTTGGTTGATTTACTAATTTGTGCCTTTTAATAGCTTTTACTTTCTTCCCCATAAACGTATTGTTCACCGTATCGATATAACCTCCATTTGATTTCATTGAGCGAAAATCTACTCCAATTAATTTTCGCAATTTCATTGAAAGCGTATCATTTACGAGTGAATCATTTAGCCTGGAGAATTTGACACCTTCAAAATAAATACTGTAACCAATATTTCGTAAAGAATCAACTTGCTTTTTAACATTGCTATAAAATGCTTGTTTGCCAATATGATGCATTGGAATAAATATAATTTCTTTTTGAGGGTTAGTCATGCTTTTCAATGATGGAGATTTATCCATCACTCCCATAAACTGGAAAACCGTTGTATAGCAAGAGCAAAAAGTAAAAAGTAAAATCAGCAAAGGAAAATATTTAAAATTAATTCTCATAACAAAGTTTTAAAACAGAGGCTATTAAAATTTAATAACCTCTGTTGATTATTTATATGGTTAAAAGTTAAGGTAACCCGTTTAGAATAACAGTTAAAATTGCTAAAATCACTTCCCAGTTTGCAATTACCCAATTTGCAAAATCCTGGACTAAACACCAAAATTGATACCACCGACAATTGGGCGTTTTCGAATACACGTTATTATCAACACCGGTTTTTCCGCCATATAATTCGGAACCATCAGATTCAAAACCCTTGCTATGCAGGTCTGATAAAACTTTCATGCAGGCTGCAACTTCTGTCCCTTTATAGGTCTTTATTATATAATCATTCGTGGCCCCCTGGGTAAGAAAATTATATGCAACCAGCAATTGATTGCCGCCTTCTTTTGTTGGCTGCCATTTTCCACATAATGTAGATTGAAACTGATCATAAGAAATCCCTTTTTTATAAGCCCCTGATACAGCTTTGGTAAAGGCTGCCATTTCCTGCGCACAAATCGATTGCGCCTGTTCCTTCGTTATCTTTTGTGCGTTTCCACTCAAACAATAAGATAAGACCGATAAAACCAACAATACTTTTTTCATACTTCTCAATTAAAATATTCAACCTTCAGTATTGGTGACGCTGTGGAATAAACAATAAAATAGCTTATCATTTCCGCCAGCAAAATCATTCAGTAGTTAATTACGCTCTAACATTTAAGCATTATTTCCGGAAATAAGCACTTCGTGTTATTGGCAGATGGACATCATAAGTAATAAACTATTCAATAAATTTTGATAACACAAAAATGTAATTGATTTATTTGTTTTGAAAATTTATC
>JBDUEO010000375.1:0-3816 GCA_040002335.1 Parafilimonas sp.
TGGTGTGTTTATGGAACCAATTCATTTTAATGGTGCAAGAATGGGTTTGCCTGATTCGGTTGACTTCAACACTTTGTATGGAAACTTATACGACCCTTCTTCACCGCTGGCAAATGAAGATGGTTTCAGGAAAGATTACATTGATGCATTAAAAGAATTAAAGGTTACTAACATGCGCTGGCCGGGCGGTAATTTTTTAATGGGTTATGATTGGAAAGATGGCATAGGTCCGAAAGAGCAACGACCAACACGCATCAATCTTGCATGGGGTGGAAAAGATAATAATAACGTTGGTACAGATGAATGGATGAAACTGAATAAAGCCATCGGTAGCGAAAATGTTGTTGCCGTTAATCTTGGTTTGGGTTCTATTTTGGATGCAGTTTATTGGGTTGAATATTGCAACTACAAAGGCGGCACTTATTATTCTGATTTGCGCGGAAAAAACGGATATCCGCAGCCATACAATGTAAAGATTTGGGATTTAGGAAATGAAGTGGATGGTTTGCCTTGGGAGCTTGGTCATAAGAATGCAGAAGATTATGTTGAGACGGCAAGAGAAGCAGCCAAAGCAATGAAAGCAGTTGATAACTCAATTAAATTAGTTGGCTCGGGTTCCTCATGGTATGAACCAACAAATAAATGGTTCGACTGGAACAGAATTGTGCTCGAAGGCATCGGCGATAAGATTGATTATCTTTCAATCCATCGTTATTGGGAAGGCGGCACGCCTGATAGTTTCTATAACTACATGGGTAATGGCGCAATGGATTTTGATGAAAAAATCCGGTTGGTTACAGAGCAAATTCAAACAGCAAAATCAAAGATGAATTTTAAAAACAACATCAGTTTATCAGTTGATGAATGGGGCACTTTTGGAAGAAATTTTATGGGTGTGTTACCAATTGCTGAATGTTTAAATTCTTTTGTTCGCCATGCAGATGTTGTAAAGATGGGCAACTTTACTATGGCAACTTCGCTGCTATCGAGCGACCCTAAAAAAGGCACATTTAAATCGCCCCTGTTTTATACTTTCAAATTGTTTTCTAATAATTGTTTAGGTACTTCTGTTGATACGTATGTTACCTCCGATACCTTTAGTACGCAATTGTATAAATACATAGCTTATTTGGATGCAACAACTGTTTATTCAAAAGAAAATAATGTTGTATTTATTAATGTTGTAAACAAAAGTGAGGATAAAGCAATTGGCACAACCATCGTCAGCAACTCAGGTGATTTTTCTGGCAAAGCTGAAGCAAGTGTGATTAACAGCGATGATATAAAAGCGCCGTTTGCTTTCGATAAGCAATCTCAATATGCGCCTGTAACAAAAGATGTAAAGTGGAGCGGAAATAAATTATCGTTCACGTTTCCACCACATTCTTTTACACAGATAAAAGTTGGTGTTATTAAAAAGTAATTTTGGAAGTTGATTAATTCTTTCATTTATGAGAATATTGGCGTTGCTATTTAGTTCATTATTAATTTTCTCCTGCAAAAAATCTGCAGATGGTGTAATAAAGTTATTGCGAACAGAATCTACCGATAATTACGGCAATATGTTATATACGGTATATGGTTACGATAACGCAAACCGGATTGTTTCAATTACACAAAATCAAAATAATGCGGTTGCTGCTGTGCTGAACGAGTACATGCTTTATTATGAATCACCATTTAACAGTAACTATAAAAATATGCCTGACCAGGTAACAAGAAGCACTACAGATAAAGACAAGAATGGAGTAATTATTTTTTCCGGTACATCAATTACTGATATTGACAGAACCTTAATGAAGAGGGATTATTGTCTGCTGCTAATATACCATCACAAAATACGCCGTATAAAGTAATCAATTATTTTTATGGAAAATGATAATAAGAAACAACCATAATTAAGTTGCATGAAGCATAACAATATTATTTATTGGATTACCTGTTGCATTTGTTGTATCGCATTTAGTTGCAAAGAAAAAAAGCAAGACCAGTTATTCACTTCATTATCATCAAAAGAAACTGGCATTCATTTTTCAAACACAATTGATGAAACAAAAATGCCCGGTGATGCATTGAATGAGTTTGCGTACATGGGCGGCGGCGTTGGTGTGATTGATGTGAATAATGATGGCTTGAAAGATCTGTTTTTTTGCGGCAACCAGGTTAGCAGTAAACTCTATCTTAATAAAGGCAATAATCATTTTGAAGATATAACACAAAGCGCCGGCTTAACAACCAGCGATTGGATTACCGGCGTTAGCGTTGTTGATATTAATGGCGATGGTTACGATGATATTTATCTATGCACGTATGGTAAAACTTTAGGCGCGCATTCACGTAATTTATTGTTCATCAATCAACATAATAATACCTTTAAAGAAGAAGCTGCTGAATATGGTTTGGCTGATACAAGCTATTCAACACAAGCAGTTTTTTTTGATTATGATAAAGACGGCGACCTTGATATGTATCTCTCCAATTACATGTTGAATGCATCATATTCTGCCAACTATTTATTTCCAAAAAATCTCAGCGGTCATTCACCAGCCAATGATAAATTATATAGAAATGATGGCAATAAAAATGGTCATCCTGTTTTTACAGATGTTTCCATAGAAGCAGGAATAAAAGAAGATGGCTATGGTTTAGGCGTTTCTGTTTGCGATTTTAATATGGATGGATATCCTGATATTTTTGTGTGCGGCGATTTTGTTTCCAACGATGATTTATGGCTGAATAATAAGAACGGAACATTCACTAACATTTTGGATGCATCTACTAAACATCAAAGCTATAGCAGCATGGGTTGCGATGCGGCTGATATAAACAATGATGATAAAATTGATTTTGCTTCTGTTGATATGATGCCGGAGGATAATTATCGCAAAAAGCAAAGTTTTTCTTTCATGAATTACGACAGGTATAACGAAGAAAGAAACCTTGGTTATTCGCCTGAGTTTATGCGCAACATGTTACAATTAAACAATGGTAATTATGAACGTGGCGATACATCTATTCCGTTTTTTAGTGAGATAGGACAAATGGCTGGCATCAGCGAAACAGACTGGAGCTGGAGTATTTTGTTTGCAGATTTTAATAACGATGGTTATAAAGATGCACACATTACCAACGGCATTGGCAGAGATTTTATTAATGCTGATTTTATATCGTTTAGTCAAACTTCCGCAACATCTAGTGAAGAACAGTTTAGAAAATCATTACGCGATAAATTAGTAGCGCTTAATCGTGTTGAGATTCCTAATTATTTATACCTGAATAACGGCGATTATACTTTTACGAACATTACAGATTCATCTGGCATCAAACAAAATTCTATGTCGAATGGAGCTGCGTATGTTGATCTGGATAATGACGGCGATCTTGATTTAGTTGTAAATAATATTAATAAAGAAGCATTTGTTTTAATCAATAATGAAGATCAGCCAAACAAAACTAAAACCAATCACAGCATAAGTATTATATTGAAAGGTGACAGCTTAAATACAAAAGGTTTTGGTGCAAAATTATTTATTTATAATAATGGAAAATCGCAAGTGCAGGAAGAGTATCCGGTCCGTGGTTATCTATCTTCTGTTGATACAAAGCTTTTATTCGGAACAGGTCAACATACAAAAACAGATTCAGTAGTTATTGTTTGGTCGAACAATAAAAAACAAGTGTTGCATAATTTGAATGCAGATTCAACATATACATTAAACGAAAAGAATGCAACTGAAATCTGGCAGCCAACTTCCATCATCAATCAACAAATTTTTACTGATGCAACGGCAACAACAAACGCAATATATAAACACA
>JBDUEO010000376.1:0-3809 GCA_040002335.1 Parafilimonas sp.
CCAATTGTTTTAAGATCACTCCAACCTGTTTTGCCGCCTCGCCGGAAATGCCCGTATCAATTTCATCAAAAATTAAAGTAGGAAGATCTATTTTTTCTGCAACAAGCGATTTTATGCAAAGCATTAACCGGCTCAATTCTCCACCGCTGGCCACTTTTCGCAAAGCTTCAAAGCGATTGCTTTTGTTGGCATCAAATAAAAACTCAATAGCATTTTTTCCATATTGATGAATTGCAACATCATTTACCGAAATCTGAATTCTTGCATTCGGCATTCCAACCTGCATTAATAAAGTATTTACATTTTTCTCAAATGACATAACAACTTTTTTCCGCTTTGCGGAAATGTCTTTTGCTATAGATTCAAGTTGATATAATTGTTCGTTGAATTTATTTTGGGTTGATGCAATTGATTCATCAAGATTTAAAACAGCATCTAATTTTTGTTGCAGGTCATTTTTTATATTGATCAATTCGTTTGTTGACTTAACGCTATGTTTTTTTTGCAAGCGGTAACCGGCAGTTAAACGTTCGTTAATAAAATTGATGCGCGCCTCATCATAATTTATTTCATCATTTAAATTTTCCAATTCGCTGCTTATATCAGCCAATTCTATTTGCACGCTTTGTAAACGCTCAATTAATTCACCTAAATTTTTATTAAAAGAAGCAAATACATTCAATTTATTTACAAGCAATTTTAATGATTGAACAACGGGTTGCTCGCCTTCTTTTAAATCGTACACAGCAGCGGTTAATACTGTTTTAATTTCTTCTGAATTGTTTAATATTTCAAGCTCATTATCCAAATCTTCAAGCTCATTTTCTTTTAAATTTATTTCGTTCAGTTCATCAAATAAAAACTGGTTATAATCAAGTTCTTTTTGAAAATTATTTTTTTGAGATTGTAATTGTTCTAATTGTTGCTGTGTTTTTCTCCATTCGTTAAACAGAGAAATATATTGTGATAATAATTTTTCATTACCAGCCAATGCATCTAAAACCTCGCGTTGAAAATCTGAATCACCCAATTCCAGTGTATCGAATTGCTGATGAAGATCAACCAGCATTGATGCAAGCTGCTTTAATTGCTGAAGATTTGCAGGCGTGTCATTTATAAATCCGCGGCTTTTCCCGTTGGCTGCAATTTCTCTTCTTAACACTAATTCAATATCGGCAGCAAACTCATTTTCATTTAAAAATTGTAAAACATTTGTTCTTTTTTCTACATTAAAAAAACCTTCAACAAAACATTTTTTTTCTTTATTAAGCAAAGCTGATGAATCTGCGCGTTGACCAAGAATTAAACTAAATGCTCCAACCACAATACTTTTACCCGCACCGGTTTCGCCGGTTATAATATTGAAATGTTCAGAAAAATTTATTTCAATTGAATCAATGATTGCGTAATTCTGTATAATTAGCTTTGAAAGCATGAAGCAAATTAATAGAAAAACTCAGATAGTTTACAGAACAGTTTATTAGTTATTAAACAAAATAATTATACGCTTGATTGTTGCCATGAAAAATTAACTGTACAAGTGAGTGACACAACGAAGCTCAATTGAAACGATGCAGCTTGTAAAATAATAATTTGCATCGTTCATTAGGACAATAGAAAACCAAAATGAACTTAATAAAAACAAAAGCTGGTTACAAAAATATAATGTATGAATAACAACTTCCCCTTATTTAAAAAACATATTAACAACCGTTTATTTTTTAAAAAATTTTTATTATCGAAACTTCCATCTGCTTTTTTTGCCGGTTTAAAAGCTGAGCATGTTGATGAAGAAAAAGCTGTGGTTTCTGTGCAACAAAAATGGTTTAATAAAAATCCGTTCCGTTCAATATATTTTGCGGTGCTTACCATGGCTGGTGAAATGAGTACCGGTATTTTATGTTTGGGAAATATTTATAAACGCACGCCGGGCGTAAGTATGCTGGTGACTGAACAACGCGGCGTATTTCATAAAAAAGCAACAGGTAAAATTTTATTTACTTGTGAAGATGGAAATAAAATTATGAACGCAGTTGATGCGGCAATATCAACCGGCAATTCAATTGCCATTATTTGTTATGCAAAAGGCACGAATTATAACAACGAATTGGTAGCAGAATTTTGGGTTACGTGGAGTTTTAAATTACGTAAAAGCAAAGCAATATCCGTTGAAGGTTAATTGCAAAAAAAACTTTATATTTTATTAACGATTAGTTTGGCGGGTTGCTTGCAATGTGCAAAGCAAACGCAGCAATTGCTGTATCCTTCAGCAAATTAATAAATGAAAGCTGGCTGTAAATATTGCCATTACTAATGCCAATAAATAATGGCAAAACGCGAGATTGTTTGTTCTTTAATCACGGCAAGTTTTAGAGTATTAAGCTACAACTTATTAAACTGATCAAAAAAATATCTGCATCGTCAATTATATCATACACTTATCTTTAGCTGATTAAATTAATTTGATTTTTATGAAGATTGCTTTTCATGGTGCGGCAAGAACTGTTACAGGTTCAAAACATCTTATTACATTAAACAATGGCAAGAAAATTTTACTCGATTGCGGAATGTTTCAGGGTTTGGGAAAAGACACATTTTTACTAAACAGCAACTTTGGTTTTGATGCATCTTCAGTAAATTATTTGCTGCTTTCTCATGCGCATATTGATCATTGCGGGCTTATACCAAAACTGGTGAAAGAAGGTTTTGCAGGAAAGGTTTTTTGCACGCCTGCCACAAAAGATCTGGCTGAAGTATTATTAATGGACAGCGCAGAAATTCAGCGCGATGATGCAAATTATAACAATAAAAAAAGAGTGAAAAAAGGTTTGCAGCCTTACGATGTTTTATATGATACAAGCGATGTACAAAAAGCGTTACCGTTGTTTACATTCATTAACTACGATACATGGTTTACCATTGAAGAAGGTGTTGAAGTTTTATATACAGATGCCGGCCACATTACAGGCAGCGCCGCCGTTCATGTGCGCATTACAGAAAATGATATAACAAGACAAATTTCTTTTAGCGGAGATGTTGGAAGGTATAATGATGTAATACTTCGTTCGCCCAATATTTTTCCGCAGGCTGATTATATAATTACAGAAAGCACTTACGGAAACAGTTTACATAAAGCCGTTGCAAATACACCGGAAGAATTTTATACATGGATTGAAAAAACCTGTTTGCATAAAAAAGGCAAACTTATAATTCCCGCTTTTAGCGTGGGCAGAACGCAGGAACTTTTATACTTTTTAAATAATCTAAGCCTGGATGGAAAATTAAAAGGCATTCCTGTTTTTGTTGATAGTCCTTTAAGTTATGAAGCAACAGAAATAGTAAAACATCATCCTGAAAATTTCAATATTAATATTCAGCAATTATTAAAAAAAGATGATGACCCATTTGCATTTCCCGAATTAAAATTCATTGAAAACGTTGATGAAAGTAAAAGCCTGAATGATGACAACCGGCCAATGATAATTATTTCAGCAAGCGGAATGGCTGATGCTGGCCGCGTCAAACACCATATAAAAAACAACATAGAGAACAACAAGAATACAATATTAATTGTTGGTTATTGCGAGCCGCATTCTTTAGGTGGTTTTTTAATGAACGGTGCAAAAATGGTAAGAATTTATGGTGAAGAATATGATGTTCATGCAGATGTTGGTGTTATGCGCAGCATGAGCGCACATGGAGATTACAATGATCTGCTTCATTTTTTAAAATGTCAAAAAGCTGATGAAGTAAAAAAGATTTTTATTGTTCATGGAGAATTTAATGTGCAGCAGGATTTTCAAAAGAAA
>JBDUEO010000377.1:0-3798 GCA_040002335.1 Parafilimonas sp.
ACAAACGGCCCCATTGAAGTTGAATACCTTGGTGAAGTAATAGTTACAGCAATAATAAAATCTATTTCATTTTTTTTAATGCCGCTATCTTTAATAGCATTTTCTGCAGCTTCAATCATTAGATCTGCGGAAGTAAGTTCATTATGCGAAATGATTGTGCCTGGTGTGTGTGTCCAAAATCTCTTTTTTAATCCTAATTCTGTTTCATAATAATCAGGGCGCATTTTTTTTGAAGTCATTTTTTCAAGCCAGTCATCTCCAAAAATCATTTGATGAATTTCATCATTTGTAACCCAACGTCCTGCATCGGGAAATGCAGTTCCGGTTCCTGTAACTTCAATGTTAAACAAGTTTTTTATAGTTAGTCCGGGTGGCATAAGTAGCAGCAAAAATTCGGTGATTAAATTATGTATTGTTACGGATGATGTAAACTTATTTTTTTTTGCTTAGAAAAGCAAATAATAAGAGAAGAAATAAAAGCTGCCTGTAAAAAAAGATTGACTATTGTTTGTTTTTTGAACCTGCTGCA
This sequence comes from Parafilimonas sp., assembly GCA_040002335.1. GTDB lineage: Bacteria > Bacteroidota > Bacteroidia > Chitinophagales > Chitinophagaceae > Parafilimonas. Next base: position 530 of record JBDUEO010000377.1, read on the forward strand.
AACATTAGAACCAGCCCAACAATTGAAGCAGCAGCAAAAAAGGCTGTCCAAATACCTGCTTTAAATATTCCTGCAACAGCTGAACAACCTGCTACAAAAATCAGAATGCATGCAAGTATAAATTCAACTAAAGGTTTCATGTAAAGCTTATTTATTTGAACTATTAAAAAAATTGTGCCGTAAATTTTTTCGATATATCATTCAAAAAAAATACTTGTTGAGGACAAACTTTCTCAATAAAAAACGGGTTGCTGTTTTTATAACAACAACCCGTTTATAAAAATAAATGTGCGATTATTTATTTAATAATGCTTTTGCCTTTGCAACAACATTGTCAACACTAAATCCATATTCTTTCATTACTTCCTCTCCTGGCGCTGATTCACCAAATTTTGAAATACCAATTACATCGCCTTCATCAGTTACATATTTGTGCCAACCCAAAGGCGAGCCTGCTTCAATTGACAAACGTTTGCGTGATGCTTTCGGTAATACTTTTTCTTTATAAGCATCATTCTGTTTTTCAAACAATTCCCATGACGGCATACTAACTATACGTGCTGCAATATTTTCTTTTTGTAAAGCTTCCTGCGCTTTCATTGCAAGCGATACTTCGCTGCCTGTTGCAATTAATATCAACTGAAAATTCTCAACATCAGATAATACATAAGCGCCTTTTTCTACCGCGGATGCACTTGCATATTTTGACTGATCAATAATTGGCAATTTTTGTCTTGATAAAATTAATGCTACCGGGCCACCTTCATGTTCCATTGCAACACGCCATGCCTGCGCAGTTTCGTTTGCGTCTGCAGGACGAATTATTGTAAGATTTGGAATAGAACGTAATGAAATTAATTGCTCAACCGGCTGGTGCGTAGTTCCATCTTCACCCAAACCAATGCTATCATGTGTATATACATAAATTGGTTTTATTTTCATGATAGCTGCCAGGCGAATTGGCGGACGCATGTATTCACTAAAAATTAAAAATGTTGCGCCATAAGGCGTGAAGCCTTTGGTTACTGCGATGCCGTTAAGTACAGCGCCCATTGCATGCTCACGAATACCAAAATGAAAATTTCTTCCACCATGATTATCGCCTTCAAACGAATCATACTTTTTTAACATCGTATTTGTTGATGGAGCAAGATCTGCGGCACCGCCAATTAATAAAGGAAAACTATCTGCAATAGCGTTTAAAGTTTTACCTGAAGCGGTACGTGTGGCTTCTTTTTCATCACCACTAAATGTGGGTAATTTATCTTTCCAGCCTTCAGGCAATTTACCGCTGCTGAATAATTCATACTCGTTTGCGAGCTCAGCATATTTTTCTTTGTATGATGCAAATAAATCGTTCCATTTCTTTTCTACACCTGCGCCTTTTTCACCTTCTTTTCTGTAATAATTCAACACTTCATCAGGCACATAAAAGAATTTTTCAGGATCAATGCCCAAATTCTTTTTTGTTGCTGCCACTTCTTTTTCGCCTAAAGGTGCGCCATGCGATTCTGCTGTATCAACAGCATCAGGTGCGCCGTAAGCAATATGTGTTCTTACAAGAATTAAAGAAGGTTTTCCAGTTTCGTTCTTTGCATTTTCAATGGCTGTTGAAATAGCATTGATATCGTTGCCATCATCAACAGCTTGTGTATGCCAGCCATAAGCCTGGAAACGTTTTGCCACATCTTCATCAAACGCAAGCGACGTATTTCCTTCAATAGAAATATGATTATTATCATACAAATAAATAAGGTTGCCCAACTTTAAATGGCCGGCCATTGAAGCCGCTTCTGATGTAACACCTTCCATCATATCACCATCGCTGCAAATAGCATAAATTTTATAATCGAAAACATTAAAGCCATCTTTGTTATAGCGTGAAGCAAGATATTGTTGCGCAATCGCCATTCCCACTCCATTTGCGAAACCTTGTCCCAATGGACCTGTTGTAATTTCAATTCCATCCAATAAACCATATTCAGGATGGCCTGCGGTTTTACTATGCAATTGCCTGAAATTTTTTATATCATCCATTGTAAGGTCGTAACCCGTTAAATACAGGTAAGCATATTGCAACATACACGCATGGCCGGCAGATAAAACAAACCTGTCTCGGTTTGGCCACTCAGGATTTTTTGGATTATAATTCATGGTATTACTCCACAATACATGGCCAATCGGCGCAATACCCATTGGTGTTCCCGGGTGGCCTGAATTAGCTTTTTGAACTGCATCTGCTGCAAGTACACGAACCGTGTTTATACATAACGTTGAAAGATCATTATCCATACTTTTTTATTTTAGGAGGTGGCAAGATAAATATTAATTGAAGAAATATTATGTGAACAAATTTTTTACTGTTTTATGAACTTTATTTTATGATATTATTCAAATGAAAACTTTACTATAATCTTTGCAAATGAGTTACACCGTTCCTTCCGGCACCAGAATAGGACACGTACATTTAAAAGTTTCTGATATTGATAAAGCATTATCTTTTTATAAAGATTTGCTTGGCTTTAAAATTAAAGCCCGTTACGGAACACAAGCCGTTTTTGTTGCGGCTGACGATTACCATCATCATATTGGATTAAATACATGGCATAGCAAAAATGCGCAGCCGGCACCTCTACACAGCACAGGTTTGTTTCATACAGCTATTCTTTATCCAACAAGAAAAGAACTGGCAATAATTTATAAAAGATTGCTTGATGCAAAATATCCGTTTACTGGTTTTGCAGATCATGGTGTTTCTGAAGCTTTGTATTTAAATGATCCTGATGAAAACGGCGTTGAATTGTATTGGGATAAACCACACGAACTATGGCCGATTGATGCAGATGGAAATATTGATATGTACACAAAAGAATTAGACATTGATTCTTTGCTTGCAGAAATAAATGCATAATGCCGAACGATTATTTTCAGTTCAAACAATTTTTAATTAAACAGGATAAATGTGCGATGAAAGTTTGCACAGATGCTTGTTTGTTTGGCAGCCTCATCCCAACCTTCTCCAAAGGAGAAGGAGTAAAAAACGTTCTCGATATTGGAACTGGAACAGGTTTGCTTTCTTTAATGCTTGCGCAAAAATTAATTAATGTGCAAATTGATGCAGTTGAAATTGATGCGGAAGCTGCAAAACAGGCAAAAGAAAATGTTGATGCTTCATTATGGGAAGAAAGATTGCATGTGCATAACACATCAATTCAGCAATTTGCTAATTCGCAAATTCAACAATACGATCTTATCATTTCCAATCCGCC
>JBDUEO010000378.1:0-3779 GCA_040002335.1 Parafilimonas sp.
AACCTTTTGCATTCATGTGCAAACTATCATTTAAAAATATTTCAGGCTTTGGCTGGTTGCGGTCATTCAACATCAAACTAAACACATCAACAAAACTTGCATGTTGTTGCGTTGCGATATAGCTTTTAATTTCTTTGTTGGCTTCTATCATTTTTGTCCAGTATTTTCTGCGGCTCGGGCTTGGCTTTATTGAAACAAAAACAACAGGAACTGTTTTGCTTTTTGCACGAATCATTTCATACAAAGTTTTGAAACGGTCAAACACAATTTTTGCAGTTACTGAATCACTGTACGCGAAATCATTTTCACCACAATAAATAACTATTTCTTTTGGGTGATAAGGAAAGATAATATCGTTTGCATAACGAATTACATCTGCTAACGTAGAGCCTCCAAAACCACGATTGATAATTGTATAGTTTGGAAAATACGATTGCACGTCTGTCCATTTTCTGAAAGAAGAACTGCCCACAAAAAGTATAGCATGTTGCGGCGGCGGTTTTATACTGTCTTGTTTTTTGAAGGCTCGAATTTCATCATAAAACGCGGGCTGTTGCGCAAATAAATATTGTGCTGAAAAAATAAGCAGGCAAACAAAACAATACTTAACCGTTCTCATGTTGTATAATTTGTATGAATGATAAAATTACGAAGTATTTATTTGTGATGTGGTTGCCACGAAGAACGCGGAAACACAGAGAATACAGATATAAATTCCATGTTTCTGTGGTTTCGGTGGCAGCCATCTGTTTGCCACCGAAAACACGGAGGCACAGAGAATACAGATATAAATTCCGTGCTTCTGTGTTATCTGTGGCAATCTATTTTTCAATAAATAACCCGCTTTATTTCAAGTTTAAGTTTTGCAAAATTTAATATCAATGCAACTTTACAACCAGAGCATTTAAGGTAATTTAATGATTGCGCTAAGTCTTCTTCAGCGATGCCACCTTCTTTTGCTTTTATTTCAAGTATTACATTTTCAAACACAATAAAGTCTGCATAAAATTTATGGCGCAGAATGGTATTCTTATATTCAATTTGATATTCCTTTTCTCTTTCAAAAAAAATTTCGTTCAATAAAAATTCATACTCAAACGCATCTTTATAAACTATTTCTAAAAATCCGGCGCCTAACATTTTGTGTATTTCAATACCAATTCCAATTATGCGACCGGTTTCTTCATTAAATATGTATTCATCTTTTTGCATGCAAAAGGTTTATAATTTAAATGCCACAAATAACACAATAAATTGTTTGCCACTGAGAACACAGAAGCACAGAAATATTTTAAATTGGTTCCGTGATTCTGTGGCTTCCGCGTCAATAAATCTCTGCCACTGAGAACACCGGAACACAGAAGTATTTCAAAACAAACTCCGTGATTCTGTGCATTCTGTGGCAAGCATCATTCAAATCCTAATTTCTTCAATCCATCTTTTACCTCATCGCAACTCATAAATAATTTCCATAACAAACCACTGCGGTAGTTTTCCATCATTACAATTTCAGGCCCCTGGTCAATGGCTAAATAATGATCCGGATACCAATCAGCCGTTTCACTAAATGCATCATAAAAACCATAAGGGCCTAAAATTTTATCACGCAACGTATCATTCATATACCAATGCTTCATTGCAGCCATTGATTCATTTGGCGTGTAAGGAAAAGATGATAACGCAGCAGTTGGCGATATCACACCTAAATCATTTTGCATATCCGGCGCATGTGCTGCATAACCATTTACAGAATAGCTCGCCGATAAACCCCAGTTATCTTTTCCATAGCCTTTAAAATGTTTTGGATTATCTACGCACCATTCATAATTAATTTTTGACATTGTGCTCATCTCTTTCCAGTAATCTGCATACTTATCTTTTAAACCATGCGGATTTAAACCGAGGTAAGAATACTGCGCCCAAAACAATGGGCCGCCGTGCGGCGGATCGCCTTGCATGTGCAAATGCAGCGTATCGTTTTTATAAAAACTTATTTTGTTGATAGCGCCATTTTGCGCCCATCCTTCATTATAAACAGTTGCAGGTACGCTGTGTGTTGGTGATGATGCACCAAGAATATATAATATCAAACATTCATTATAACCATGCACAGCAAAATTTTTCTTCCATTCATAGTTCGGGCTCCAATGCCAGTATAACACATTTTGATTGCCGTGACGATACCAATCATACTCAACTCCTTTCCATAAATCATCAATACGTGATGCCAATTTTTTTTCATCAGCATTGCCATCTTTAAAATACTGACGTGCGCAAAGCAAGCCTTGCATTAAATAACACGTCTCTACCAAATCACCACCATTGTCATCATATCCAAAAGGATGTACTTTGCCGTTTTCATCATACAACCAATGCGGATAAGCGCCATGAAAACGATCTGCTTTTTCCAAGAATGTAACTATCCTATTCATGCGTTCATAACCTTGCTGGCGTGTTATATAATTACGTTCAATTCCGGTAAGCAAAGCCATTACACCAAAGCCACTGCCACCAACTGCAATCGTACTTTGATCTTTCTCAGGATAATCATTATCCATATGAATACGTTCCGGTGCCATGCCGCTATTTGGTTCTGCGCCTGTCCAGAAAAATTCAAACGTTCTATGTTCGATTGTATCAAACAAAGCAGAATCAGAAATATTTTTATTGATTGAAGTTTGTTGAGTTTGTGTGTGCGATGTGCATGCTGATAGAATTGATGTTACAGCAAGCAAAAAATTTTTAAGCATTATGCAATGTAAGAATGATAGCTAAATAAAAAGACCTGTCAGGTTTTAAAAACCTGACAGGTCTAATAATAATTCTCTTCTTTCTACCAAACAAAAGTTATAGCAGAACCAGCAGCTATCGTTGCCGGTAAGTAACTGTTTTTATATTTTATATTAAATGTGATTGCATCAGAACCATCATTCAGCACTACCAAAACTTTTTTGCCTTGTGGTGTTGTAAATGCAACATTAGATAAACCACTTGCAGATGTACTTGAAATTCTTACTGAACCGGCAGGAACAAATTTTGCTGCCTGCGCTATAATATAATAACCAACATTACGTGTAACATTGCTGCCATTAATCGTTAGTGCACCTTTACATCCATCACAACCACCATCAGTATGCGGCTCAAAATTTTGATCGTTGGCAAGATTCCATTCTAACGCAGTACGGCTCCAATTGTTCATTGAACCAATTACTACATTTTTTATATGCCATAAAAAATCTCCATTAAAAGTACCGGTTGATGCAGTGTATTGTTCAGTGAAATATAAATTTTTTGAAGGATAAGTATTATGTACACCACTTAAAGCAGATATGTCACCTGCATATAAATGAAATGCTGAACCATCAACATAATTATTGGTTACATCGTTGCTTAAAACAGCTTCAGGATAGTCAGGGCGATCGCAATTATGATCATAACAAATAATTTTTGTGGTAATTCCTGCAGTATGAAATGCAGGTCCAAGATTGTTTTCAATAAATGCAGATTCAGTATTTGGATCCATTACGAGGCTCGGATTATTACCCGGATTCAAGGGTTCGTTTTGCGGGGTAACTGCATCAATAGTTAAGCCTTCTGCTTTCATTGCGTTTATATATTTTACAAAATAGTTTGCATACACACCATAATATTTAAGAAGTAAATTTCCACCAACAGAATTATTATTATCCTTCATCCATGTTGGTGCACTCCATGGCGTTGCAAGAATTTTTATGTTTGGATTGATGGCAACAATTTGTTTTAATAAAGGAATAAGATCT
>JBDUEO010000379.1:0-3741 GCA_040002335.1 Parafilimonas sp.
ATGCTGTTTCAGAAACGGAAACAGAAATTGTTGGTTCTATAGAAATCAAAAGAACAGCTTCTATTAATGCTTTGATTGATGCAGAAAGAAGCAATACTACCATTTTATTTATTGATGCAGTTGAACCAAAGAATGCATTGATGCAGTCTGCACCAAATGAAAACGATCCGCGCTTTCCTAATCTGATCGAACTGGAATATACCATCACACCAAAATTTAAAACAGGTTATGCAACTGAAAAAGATGCACCCTTGCATCTTAATCTTCAATTACCGATTACAACAATGCCTGCACAGTTGCCGCAAATTGCATCCGCAGGTATTGCGCTCTCGCCTTATCACTGCAATAAAAAATATTCATCAACCGGGCCGCGCCAGCGTTATTTATGGATAGAGTTTGCAGAGCCCGTAAAAGATGATAAAGACATTTATTTTGCAAGAGTATTAGCCTATTCGCCAGACCAGTTGATCAGTAATAATAATCCTGAAATGCTAACTGCGCCAGATGAGCCTTCGTTGTCAATTGATCCTGAATTTATTCGCGTAATTACGCCTGATCAATCAATAGATACAGCAGGTATGAATGCGATGCAGCCGATGCAAAAAGCAAACGATTCTAACACGCATTATTTGTTGCCATTGCCACCGGGATTGAATAGCGAGTCGCCTGAAATGTTTGGATTTTTTACTTATGAAATAAGAATCGGGCATTATAAATATAAAGGCACAGATCAAAATGTATGGACAACAGCGCAAGGTAGATTTGGAAGAGCCTTGCGTGCAACAGGCATACAACATCCTGCACCAGTTTTGTTATGTAATGTAAATCGCGATGAAGAGAAATTATACGTAACTGCACCTTATGCGCAAGCTGTTTATAAAGGCAAAAATGTAACTTCAAATCCGCCACGCACACAAATTTGGGCTTTGTTGTATGCTCAGGTAAAACAGGCAGATAATAAAGATTTCAGAAATGTTTTATTAGATGATAGAAAAATGGATTGGCGCACGCAGGTTAACTTTAATAAAAGCAATGATGCTTATCTAAATTTGAACGATCAGCAAATTGAAGATTTGAAAATATCTGCCATACAAAACTGGAACCCGAAACTTACAGGTGCTAATGCGCAGTTTCATTTTTTTCCGGTTGATGCAACCCAAATCAATAAAGACGCAACAAAGTATGGAACTGCGTTATGGCAAAACGATGAAGTAAATGAATTGCTGAGCATATACGGATTGCCCGCAGATGCGGCATTAAGTGTTTTGTGTGTTGAAATGTTGCCAACGATTACAAATATTTATGATCATATAAATGAGTTTGGCGATAAAGCCACATCTTCAAAAATATCAGATAATATGGCAGCATTTCATCCCGAAGCAAGAATGCAAATTGATGAAGCTGTAAGATTTTCAAACAACAAAAACTTAACTGCCATGCAATATCTTCAACAACCAAAGCCATTGAGCGATCAGTTAGGCGAACATAGAATTTTACGCACATCGCCCTTAACAGAAGTGCCTTTTGTTTATTGTACGGATTGTTGAGCAAACCAGTAAAAAAATATAACGTACGAAGCTGATAACAAATGATATAATTTAACTTATACTTGCAACAGCAATTGTAAAATTGTACAATAAAACAATATTATGGCTTCTGTTACAGGCTTTCATTTACAGTACAGGCTTTGGATAGCTGAATTAAATAACGACATCAACATACTGAGAATTTTTGATGATTATCTTGCTGATATTGCAACAACCAACAACAATGAATATGCATTGAGCCATATCAAAAATTGCAAACAGCAATTTTCAGACCTTAGAAAAAATATTGATGAGTTACGGCACGACATGCACATTAATAAAATGGAGCTTGGCGCTATTGCTAAACAAGCAGGTACATCAATAAAAATTATTGAAAAGAATATAAAGCATAAAGAAGTTAAAGAACGCTATAAGCATTTTAGAAAAACTTTCGACAGAACTAAAAAAGACTTTCAAAAATTTGAAAATAAGTTAAAAAAATAATTAATTCAGCCCGCATCGGAAATTATAAATCCTCATACAATTCTTACGCAAAAGAAAACCAACTAATGCAAATATTACTTGCAAGTATTTTTTAAAAAAATTGCTTTTATTGATTTTTCCGGTTAAAGAACCAGCATCCTTTATATAAATGTTGAATAGTAACATTATTTGTTTCAATTTCTATTCTATAGGCAATAGCTTTTATTTTTGCAATGAAAGTTTTTGAAATTAACTATCATGCAAATCAATCAATATATAGATCATAGTTTATTAAAGCCAACAGCATTAATAAAAAACATAGAAAAGCTTTGCAGCGAAGCATTGCAATATAATTTTGCTGCAGTTTGTGTACCGCCGCCAATGCTTAAAATTGCAAAAGCACAAATACAAAATACTTCTGTTAAACTGGCAACCGTTATAGGATTTCCATTTGGGTATTCAGCAATTGAATCAAAGATTGCAGAAGTTATTCTTGCCGTTATTGATGGCGCTGACGAACTGGATATTGTTATAAATCTTATTGCTTTGAAAAATGGCGACTGGCAATATCTTGCTGATGAAATAAATCATTTAATACCTGTTGCAAAACAAAATAATAAGGTTGTAAAAATTATTATAGAAACGAGTGTTTTAACTGATGGCGAAATAATACGGTGTTGCGAATTATATGGCGCTGCAAATATAGATTACTTAAAAACTTCGACCGGTTATGCAGAAAAAGGAGCCACTATTGATGCTGTAAAACTCATGCGCAGGCATTTGCCAAAACATATACAAATAAAAGCTTCAGGTGGTATTAAAACATACAAGTTTGCTAAAGAACTAATTGTTGCAGGCGCCACAAGGCTCGGTTGTAGTAATAGTGTACAAATTGTTTCTGAAAACTTATAGAATTTTTATACTGTTAATTTTTATTTGATTATTTTGCCAGCTTCGAACAATGGCGAAGTGTTTGCTATTTATTTGTGTAATTAATTTTGATGAAGTATTTTTTTTTAACAACGCTTATAATTTGTGTTGTGTTTTATACTTCCCGTGCTGCAGATACCATTATAGTTCATAAAGATGCAAGGGTTGATATATTAACACAAAAACAGGCAGCTATTAATAAAATAACTGCACGAATGACACCAAATGGTTTATTTAAAGGTTACAGGTTACAATTATTAAATACGCGTAGCCGTGAAGATGCATTTAAAACAAAAGCATCGCTGCTTGAAAACTTCCCCGATCAAAAAGTATATGTATTGTACCAATCACCTTATTTTAAAGTAAGGCTTGGAAATTTTGTTAATAGAAATGATGCTGAAAGTTTTAAAAAGCAATTAGTTTTGTTCTATACTCAACCTGCTTATGTTGTAAACGATTTGATTGAGTATATTCCCAAAGCTGATGCGTTTCAATAATCCGTAAATATGGTATTGCCTGAACAACTAAAAACAATAACTAAAGAATACGTGCCGTTGCTTACGTCTATCAGGCATCATTTACATGCTCATCCGGAACTTAGTTTTAAAGAATTTGAAACAAGCAAATACATTGGCGGACAATTACAAGAATGGAATATACCATTTAAAAATATTGCAGTTACAGGTATCGAAGGAATTATTGAAGGCAAAGATCCATCATACAAAACAATTGCTTTGCGTGCTGACATTGATGCGCTGCCAATTACTGAAGAAAATAATGTTGAATATAAATCCAAAAACGA